>CAJODX010000035.1:1193-17322 GCA_905233295.1 uncultured Synergistales bacterium
CATTTGAAATTCCATGCATTTTCAGCTTTGCATGGTTTGTCGTGGTCAGGTTTATCGACAGCGTCAATATCTTTCGGGCGTTTGTGGATTAAAAATTCTTTGCCGTCAAACGAAACCGACGAGCCGTCATCGAAAGGAATATAAACTCTCATTTTTTTATTTTCAGCGGAAGACCTGAACTCATCACGATAGCGTCTTCACCGTTTGAATAATATCCGCGCCGGACATTTTCGCCGACAAAAGAAAATTTTGAATACATCGCGATTGCCGCGGCGTTGGATTTTCTTACTCTCAGCCTTAATCTCCGCATGTTGAGGTATGTTGCGCAGTCTCCGACAGCCATGAGTAACTGCGTTCCGACTCCTCTGCGTCTGTAAATTCTGTCAACGATGACCGCCATTAAAATTCCCGTGCGTTTTTCACGCCCAAGAACGGCATAACCCAAAAGAGGAGCTTCCGGCACTGTTGCGAAAGCCCCAAGATAGGTTACTTCATTCTGTGAATTTTCCTGCAAATCTTTTCTGATCACATCTTCCGACCACGAACATTCTGAAGATGCGTTAAGTCTTAAAATTTCAGGAAGGTTATTTACTGTCAAAAAATTTATTTCGGGCAAATACAAAAATTTACATTCCTTTGTTAATGGTCTGATTTCTGTCCGCACCGACACCGATCAAGCCCACAGGAGTTTTCAAAGTTTCTTCGATGTATTTCACATATGCCTGAGCGTTTGCCGGAAGTTCTTCAAACGTTTTGCAGTTTGTTATGTCTTCGTTCCAGCCGGGCAGAATTTCATATACAGGCTTTAACTCGCTCAAAGTTCTTGTGTCGTTCGGCCATGTTGAAATTTTTTCGCCGTCAAGCTCGTATGACGTGCAGACTTTGATTCCGCCCATGCCGGTGAGAACATCGAGTTTTGTTAGAGCAATAACGTTTGCGCCGTTGAGTTCCATTGAATATTTCAGAGCAGGAATGTCGAGCCAGCCGCAGCGCCTTGGTCTTCCTGTCGTTGCTCCGGCCGTTTTTGCGCAAAGTTTCTCCGGCTTCCTCAAAATCTTCCGTCGGGAAAGGACCTTCGCCTACTCTTGTCGTGTATGCCTTTACGACAGCGATGACTCTCGTCAGATCGTTCGGTGCAAGCCCTGTGCCGGTGAATGCGCCCGCCGCTGAAGTTGAAGAACTCGTAACGTAAGGATATGTTCCGTGGTCAATGTCGAGCAAAGCCGCCTGTGCGCCTTCGAGCAGAATATGCTGACCTTCATCAACAGCTTTTCTTAATAAAGCTCTCGTGTCATCAACGTAAGGAGCAAGAGCCTCTCCCCATTTTTTTGCAGGTTCGTAAATTTCGTCGAAAGGCAACGGCTTCTGACTGTAAAGTTTTGTGAAAATCTGATTTTTCTCTTCAAGAATGTAAGTCAGTCTGTCGCGAAGAACATCAGGATTTAACAAATCCTCAACTCTCAAGCCTGAACGCGAATATTTGTCAACATAGCAGGGACCTATGCCGCGTCCTGTTGTGCCTATCTTGCGTCCTTTTCCGCGTGCTTCTTCCTGAAGCTTGTCGAGCATTTTGTGATAAGGCATTACAACATGAGCGTGAGGGCTTACGGCAAGACGCGCCCTATCCTGACCTTTGCTGAAAAGTTCTGAAGTCTCGGTTAAAAACTGTTCCGGGTCGATTACAAGCCCGTTGCCGAGAACGCATAATTTTCCGGGATAGAGCATTCCTGACGGCAACAAATGAAAAACGACTTTCTGTCCGTCCGAGATTACAGTATGTCCTGCGTTTGCACCGCCCTGAAAACGTACGAAAACGTCAACTTCAGAGCCTAACATGTCAACGACTTTGCCTTTCCCTTCATCGCCCCACTGCGCACCGACGAGAAGGTCAACCTTTTTTTTGAAATCCAAAATAATAATCTCCTTACTTTGATAATTTTTAATTTATTTTTTACGCGCCACAGGACGAATTTCTTTTTTGACTTCGAGAATGGCACGCTGTAGCTGTACATCTTCGCTAAGATTCCTGCTGAACTCACCTTTGACTTCAATGTCAGGCGACAGTCCAACATGGTCAATGACTTTTCCTGAAGGTGTGTAATATCTCGCTATCGTTACGTAAATTCCAGAGCCGTCTGTCAGCGGAAATAAAGTCTGCACACTGCCTTTGCCGAAACTTTTTTCGCCGATTAATTTTGCCCGTCCTCTGTCGTTCAATGCACCCGCGACAATTTCAGAAGCTGACGCACTGCCGCCGTTGATTAACACGACCATAGGCGCACTCGTGAGATAATCGGATTTGTTTACAAAATATTGTTCATTGGCACGTTCGGAACGTCCTTTCGTTTCGACTACAAGACCATCACGGACGAACATGCTCACAATTTTAACGCTTGCGTCGCCGTTGTTGCGAAGGTCAAGGATTAAAGCCTTCATACCTTTTTTAATCATGTCGCGCACTCCGTTGCGAGCATCTTCGCCTGTGTTGTGTTTGAACTGTGTCAGGCGCAAATATCCTATATCATCTGAAAGCATTTCGTAACGAACGCTCTTGAGATTTATAATTTCACGGGTTATTTCAAAACTCAGAAGTTCTTCCTCGCCTTCACGCCGCACCCATACAGTAACTTTCGTGTCAGGTTCGCCGCGGAGTTTCTGAACGACTTTATCTGAAGTCCAGCCTATGACAACTTCATTATCGACTTTTACGATTTGATCTTTGGGTTTTAATCCGGCTTTTTCAGCGGGCGAGTCTTCCATCGGACTTATGACTAAAATCTGTCCGTCTCTGTCGCCGACATACATTCCCAAACCTCCGTAACGTCCTTCGAGTTCAATTTCTTCATCTTTTAACTGCGAAGGCGAAACGAAACGTGTGTAGGGATCTTTCCATGCCTCAACCATTCCGCGTGCTGCACCGTGAAGCAACTCGTCTTCTGTCGCTGTCTTTGTGTCTGCATCCACCTGATAGCTTTCAATAATGTAACGGATTTGACGCAAGAGCCATAAAGACCTTACATTAAACGGTGAAATTCTGTTGAAGTCTGCTTCTGAAAAGTCCGCCGACTGCGCTTTGAATCCGTAAAGACCGCCCAAAAACACGAGTACGGCAACGAAGATTAAAAATTTTTTAGTGTGAAAACTTTTTTTCAATGTTGAAACGCTCCTGCCTTAAATAATAAATCGCGAAGATTATATAACAAAATTCACTTTTTAAGATAGTTCATAGGGTTTTGAGCCGCGCCGCCCTTACGGACTTCAAAATGCAGTCCGTATTCCGAATCCGCGCCTGTGTTGCCGACTTTCCCGATTACAGTTCCCGTTTTTACGCTACTGCCTTCACGGACTGACGCACCGCCGAGATGAGCGTAAACTGTCGATAAGTCTCCTCCATGGTCTATGATGACAACCTGACCGAAACCGCGCAGCCAGCCCTGATATAAAACTTCACCCGGAGCAGCTGCTTTTACGGGAGTTCCTGACGCTGCCTTGATGTCAATGCCTGAATTAAAAACTTTCGTCTTGAAAACAGGGTGGACACGAGAGCCATACTGTACAGTAACAGTGCCGTTGAGAGGCCACGCAAGAGTCTTTACAGGACTTGACGAAGCCGGAGCGGATTCTCTTTGAATTTTTGACTTTGAAGCTGTTTTTGAGTCAGAGTTGGATTTTGAATTTGTTTTTGCCACAGTCTGATTTTTTTTCGTTGAGGCGGTTTTCTTCTGTTTCATCAGAGAATTAATTTTGTTTCCGACTGCACGCTGGGCAGCTTCGAGTTCTTTTGCGGCAGCTTCAGCTTTTTTCTGTTCGCTCTGAGCATTTTTTAACAGTAAGTCTGTTTTTTTAATAGTGCTGTCGTATTCCGCACGTTTCTTTTTTAATTCTTCAGTTTGTTTTTGAATCTGGCTCTTATTATTTTCGAGTTTTATTCTTGCATCATTGAGTTCAGCTTCGCGTCTGACAAGCTCTTCAATCATTTCCTGATCCTGACGAGCAAAACATCTGAGCATATATGCCGTGTTCACAGCGTCGTGAGGGTCGGTTGATGTCATCATTAAACTCAAAGAATCCTCCTCGGGCGTGTATTTATAAATATCTAAAATTCTTGCCCTTAAAGTGCTGATGATAATAGCCATAGACTCACGGACTGCCGTGATTTTTTTATTGAGTGCGCCAACGGAATTTTGAAGCTTAAGATTTTCTTTTTCAAGAGTGTCCATTTTTGCCTGAGATGCGCTTGCGTCCTGTTTAAGTCTTGAGAGCTGTCCAAGCAAAGTTTTAGACTGCTTTGATTTTTCACGCGCTATGGTGTTGTACTGCTGAATTTTCTTTTTCATATCGTTTTGGCTGCGCTGCTGTGATTTTATCTGACTGTCGATACTCGCAGCATTTGCAGAGAAATTCAGCGATGTAATGAAAATTAAAAGAACCGCAAAAAATTTTTTCATGTAAATTTACCTCTCTGTGATTAAAAAATCAGAGCCGGAAAATAGCTGAACAGCAACGTCAAAAATTGGGAAAAGGTCGCGTTTTGCATTTGCAATCAAACGTTCGGTGTTTTCCTGCGAAACATCTCCCATAACAGGCATCAGTGCCGAATGCAGAAGTGCCGCAACGTGTATAATCCCTTCAGCGCGTTTTACGGCTTTTTCGTCATCGGTTTCAAGATAGGAACGAATCATTACGTTCCAGAACATTCGGGACTGAATTTTGTCGAGCCCCGTTAAACGTTGTGAGAGCCATTCAGCTTCAAGAACATAAATTAAATATGTACGTGCAAGATCGTAAAGAGGATTCCCCGTGCCTGCGCCTGACATATTTATTAAAATCAGTTCATCGTTCTGAACGAAAACATTTCCGGAATGATAATTGCCGTATACGATTGTAGGAGCTTCCGGGATTGATTTAACGATGGCTTTGAGTTTTTCAACCTCGTAATCATGGAGATAATCTTTCATTTTCGAGACATAATTTTCGTACAATCCCGAAATTTTCGGCAAAATTCCCTCTTGGGGTTTGCATGAATGAATCAGTTTCAAAGTTTTTCCCATCTCTGATGCATAATAATTGAATTTTTCCCTATGAAAGCCAATCATTGCCGAGACGGTTTTTGCCAGCGGCATTTCATAAATGATTCCGTATCTGTTTCTGCACATCACCGTTTCATAGGAAATTAAAACAGGAACTCCGCTCATAAAAGCTGTTCTAGTATATTGGAGTTCTTTTTCAACAGTTTCATATTCTGTTCCGGCAGGATAAAGTTTCAAGAGATTCCCGTCAGGCATGCGGTATAAAGTCATTCCGCCGATTTTGCCCATCATCTGAAGTTCAATGTTTGATATATCCCGTATCCCCTTTGAAACTTCAAAAAGCTGCGAAAATCCGGTAACTTCAAAAATATCATCGACTTCTGCGGAAACGTTGATTAATTTAATGCTGACGTTTTCTTTTTTCTTGATACTCAGGAGAACACGAAGCCCCGCACTTGAAATATATTGAAGCCCTCGGCAGTCAAATATAATTTCTTTCATCAAGTGATGTTCTTTGCAGAAAGCTATAACTGCATTGCTGAATATCGTTACAGTTGAGGAATCAATTCTGCCTTCAGGCACAAGGTGGACTTTGCCCGAAGATTTTTCAGTTTCAACATTAAGCGTAAAATTGCTCATCTTATTTGTTTTTTACCATCCTTAACGCTTCAGAAATTTTATTGGATTTTCGGGAGTTCCGAAGACCCTGACTTCAAAATGAAGATGATAGCCCGTAGTGTTGCCGGTCTTGCCGACTTTCGCAATCGTTGCGCCAGATTTCACAACCTGTCCTTCTTTAACAAGACTTGCCGACAAATGCGCGTATAACGTTGAATATCCGCGTCCGTGATCAAGCACGACGACACGCCCGTAACCTCTGAGCCAGCCGTCGTAAATGACTTCGCCTGCGGCAGGAGCTTTAACAGCCGTTCCGTTTGGCGCGGCAATATCTATTCCGGAATGAAGAATCTGGCGTTTCAGTATCGGGTGATTTCGATAGCCGTAACCGCTTGATACTGTTCCGCGTACAGGCCAGTTGAACATCGAGCCTTTGCCGGTTACGTAACTTCGCTGCGTTCGTTTTTTTTGAAGAGCCGCTATCATCTGTCCAGCCTGCTTTTGAGCCTGTTCAGCTTCGACTGCGGCTTTTTCGGCTAAAGCTTTCTTACGCTGGATAGATTTTATAAAATCGTTTGTGTCTTTGATACTCTGTTTGTATTTATCGCGCTGTAACTGAACAGCCTCGGTTTTTTCCTTTAATCTCGTCTGCTGTTCGTCCATCGTCCGGCGCGAAAGATCGAGATTCTGAACTCGAAGCTGAAGCTGGGACAAAATAGCTTCGTCCCTCTGAGTAACAAGTTTCAATAAATGAGCGGTTTCGACAGCTTCAAATACGCTGCGTGATGCGAACATCATACGCATTGTTTCAGCTTCGCCGTATTTGTACATATCGAGAAGCCTGCCTTTCATCTGTCCTGAAAGCTCGTTGATTTTCATCTGCTCGTCTTTGATGTTCAAGTCTAAAACTTCAATGTTTTCCTGAATTTTTTGATTTTGAAGTTCGAGTACCGTAAGTTCCTGTTTCGCAACGCTCTCGTCTTGCTGAAGGGTGTTGACTTGAGTCAGCAGCCCCTCAACTTTCGCGCCCATCTCTTTAATTTGCCTGCGGTAGTTTTGAATCTGTTTCGAGAGTTCTGAACGTTTTTTTTCCTCGGCTTCAATTTGCGAATCAATGCTGCCTTTTTTAGCAGCTGAATAAACTTTCACAGGCACAAAAAATATTACAAACAGAACAAAAAACAAAAAAATTTTCTTTTTCATTGTTAATCATTCCGGCTTTGTTATCGAGTTTATGAAACGCGCCACGATGATATAACTGCAAACCCAGCCGAGTGTCGCTCCGAAACCTGCGAGCAGTGCGCAAAATCTGAATATAACGGCTCTGTCCGTAATAATGCTGTTGCGGAGAAAAGGCAAATTGCTTTGAATCAGAGTTACTCCAGGAAAATATGCTCCCATTATACCCGCGGCGGCTATGACAGCTCCTAGCAGCGACAGCAGAGTACCCTCAAGGACAAACGGTGTTGCTATATATGCGCGTGTTGCGCCGACAAGATACATTATGCCTATCTCTTCACGGCGTGAATATAAAGATATATGAATCGTGTTGTAAACAACAAGTGCCGTAATGATAACAGACAGAATGAACATCACCAGAGCTATTCTCGATGAAATTCTTGAAAGAGCCGAAATCCGTTTTACAACAAGTCCAGCATATACAACATCATCGACTTCGGGCATTGCGTTCAGTTCATCAACAAGATGTTCAACGTCTTCAGCTCTGTGAACATGAATTTCAAAATTATACGGGATAGGATTTTCACCGAGCATATCCAAGGCGCGGGACTGCGAACCCATTTTTTCCTGAAGTTTTGCAAGCGAATCCGCAGGCGAATAAATTTTCATCGCATAGACGTATTCAAGTGCCTGAATTTTCGCCGCAGTTTTTTCAATATCAAGAGTGTTGTCCTTGACAAGATATGCCTGCACAACAAGTTCACTTTCAAGGCGCGACAGCAAATTTTCAAGATTTAACGAAAATAACGTTGTAACGCCCAATATCCACATCATAACGCCAGCCGTTATTAAAGTTAAAAGTCCCAGCACCCAATGATGAACGACAAGCCGCCACATATCGCGGAGAATATATCTTAAAGTTGTCATCCTGTGTATGTGCCTCCTTTTTCATCACGGATTAATTTTCCGTTTTCAAGTTCAATGACGCGCCGTCTTGAAGAATTTACGATATTTTGATTGTGAGTTGACATCACGACAGTAACACCTGCGGCATTAATCGAAAATAAAATTTTCATTACATCTGCGGCTGTATGAAAATCCAGATTCCCTGTCGGCTCGTCAGCAATAAAAAGAGAAGGCGAGTTTGCAAGCGCACGGGCAATCGCAACTCTCTGCTGTTCACCGCCGGAAAGCTGATTTGGACGCATAAAACGTCTGCGCCAAAGTCCGACTTGGCTGATAACATCTTTTGTCCGTTCAGCGACGATTTTTTTCGGCACTGACATCGTTTCCATTACGAAAGCTATATTTTCATAAACCGTAAGACTTGGAATCAGTTTGAAATCCTGCGCGACAAGTCCGACATCGCGTCTGTAATACGGAACATCAGCGCGACGCATTCTGCGGAGGTCATAGCCGCCAACAGCGACAACTCCGGCTGAAGGCAGAATTTCACGCGTTATCAATCTCAGGAGTGTGGATTTGCCTGAACCTGTCTGCCCTACGACATAAACAAATTCCCCCTGTTCTATATTCAGGTTTACATCAGATAAAGCCGTAATATCAGGTTCAAAAGTTTTCGTTACATCTGAAAATGTTATGTTCATATGAAAAATTCTTCATCTCCCTTGTATTTTTCTCTTTCACGCAGCGCCTGCCGGGTTTCGTATTCGCCCCAGACAGCCATTATAATGTCGTGAACGCTCATCTTTTTTACATATCTTAACGCATGATAAAGCTCATGGCTTAAATACATCCAGATTCTGAATATCGTATGAATTTTTCTGCCGAACTGTCCGATTAACAGCCAGCCGCTGATTGGATTATAGACAACGAGAGGCGATGCCTGTTGTTCGCCAAGATGCTGAAGTTCGAGCTGTGAAAATTTTAATTCGATAAGCTCTTTTAACGCGTCTTCATCAGGGAGATTGAGCAGCGAAAACCAGATTTTCATAACGTTACGCGGACTTTCAAAAATTTTCGGGTCTGCACGCAGCCATGCCTTCAAGCGTCCTGCTGTTTCAAGTTCACCGCGTGCAAGCGAGAATCTCAAAGTCCAGTAGGCTTTATATAAGGTTGAATCTTCTTTCATAAAACGCGAAAAAATTTTTTCATCAAGAAAATTTTTTTCATCATCGAAAACAGAATTTCCCTTCATAAAAGTCCGAAGCATTAAAACAGTCGGCTTGTGATGTCCGGGGGGATCGCTCAACGAAAATAATTCTCTGCGCAGAATATTCACCGTGTCAGGCGGGATAACGGTGGGGCGCGTACCTTCATTGAGAAGCGAAAGGCTCTGGTCTTCGTAAAGACAGACGCTCAAGGGCTTATTGTCGGGATTTTCGGGGTTGCTGCTTGCATATATCCATTTTCCTCCGCCTGTGCCGAGTAAATATTTATTGTGAGGCAGCAACAACATAACAGACGGCTCTTGCGGCATTTCGATTCCGTCAGGGGCGTTTTCGGGCGGGAGCTGGGCGAGTTTTCCGTTGGACATTAATTCGAGCAGCAATGGTTTCACCTCTTTACAAGATTTTATTAAAAATGCTCCGCGAAAAAATTACATTTTTTTGCAAGAACACATTCTTCACACTTAGGATTTCTGGCAGTGCATACGGTGCGACCGTGCGCAATAATATTGACGTGTCCACCAAGACAGCGCGGAATGGGAACAACGCTCTCGTAAAACTGCGAAATATTTTCAGGCGAAGTGTCCTCCGGCGCAACTCCGACACGTTTTGAAACTCTCGTTACGTGAGTGTCAACAGGGAATGCCGGAAGCTTCATATCGAACAGCATAACACATGCGACCGTTTTTGCTCCGACACCTGGCAAAGCCCTCAAATATTCACGGACTTCACCGCTTTTTTTATTAGCGAGCTGGTCAAGCGAATATTCTCCGAAATCCTCGTGAAGAATTTTCAAAATGTTGATTATCCTTCCTGCTTTAGTGTGTGCAAGCCCCGCACTGCGGACAGCAGCTTCAAGTTTTTCGCGCCCTGCTTCAGCTACATCATTCCATGTAGGATAAAGCGTTTTTAATTTTGTGTACGCAGCATCACGGTTTTTATCGTTTGTGTTCTGAGACAGGACAGTTAAAATCAAACCGTCGAGAGGGTCATCGTGTCCGAGTTCCGGCGATACAGCCTCATTGTGGTAAATCTTTTCAAGTTCATCGAGTATAAAAAAAACTTTTTCTTTATTCATTTTCTGTAAAAAAACCTCGTTCTCGTTGCGAGAGATGATTTATGCCGGATATTATATAATATTCACAGCGTGAAAAAATTTTGTTTTTTATGAAAGGCAGGTGAAATCCGTTACAGGGATTTTTTTATTTTTATTTTTCTGTGACGGACAGATTTTTGCAGGATTTTTTAAAAGAAATTTTTACTCTTAAAACAGTTTATATTGACAGAGGCGCGGGACGCTGGGTGATAAGGAAACGCCTTCACCCTTTCATGCGCTATGTTCTGTTGTTTTTATTGGTTACCGTCTGCGGAGTCGTTTTTGCAAAATCCGGCACTGAAGCTGTTGTGATTAATAATGAACCTGCAAAAGTTCACGCTGTGAAATTAATCGAGCCTGAACCTGTGCAGCCCCCGGTGAAGATAAATATTCCGTATGTAGCGGCAGCTGAGCCGAAACCCGTTTTGATTCCGGTCAGCAAAAAAAACGCACCTGTAACAAAGCGCGAAATAATTTTGCCGTCCGAAGCCAATCCCGACACTGACAAAATTATCGCAAGCCCGAAAAAGAATCCTTCTGATAAATACAGAATAGTCGTCAGCAAATCTGATTACACTCTTTCATTATTGAAAGGCGATGAACTCGTGAAAAAATATCCTGTTGCAGTCGGCAAAAATACAGGCGATAAAGAACGGGTCGGAGATCACAGAACACCCGTAGGAAAATTTAAAATCGTTTCGATTGAAAATGCCTCCAGCGTTGCAAATATGTTTAATGGAGCTTCTAAGCTGGAATCCTTGGACATCTCTAATTGGGATCTCACGCAAGTGACCCGTACTGATTTCCTCAAAGATACTGTTGAACTTAATTCTATTACATTGCGGCACGAACGCTACTGAAGGCTGTATAAGGCTCAGCAACGAAGACATCAGCGAATTAAAAGAAAAATATGCCTATCGCAATATGCCCGTAGAAATTCGTGAAAAATAAAAGGAGAAAATAAAATGCTTAAATGCGGAATCGTAGGTTTGCCTCTGTCAGGAAAATCCACGGTATTTAACGTAATAACACGAGCTGGAGCTGAAGTTAAACCTTACGCCGGCGGCAAAACTGAACCTAACCGCGCTCTCGTGAGCGTGCCCGATAAACGTTTTGATAAACTCGTTGAAATTTTCAAACCTCGAAGTGAAAAGCCCGCCGATGTTGAATTTGTCGATCTTGCCGGACTTTCACGTGATGCAGGAAAAGGTGCAGGACTTGGAAATTCCTTTTTGTCGTTTGTCTCAGAATCTGAAGCTCTGTTGCATGTCATCAGAGTTTTTAAAAATTCTTCAGTTCCTCATCCGGAAAATTCAATAGACCCGTTAAGAGACTGGCACATAGTCGAAGCCGAGTTAATTTATCGCGATTTAGGCGTAATCACAAACAGGCTGACGAAACTCGAAGAAAAAAAATCAAAGAAAAAAATAACGCCGCAGGAAAATTCAGAGCTTGAGTTAATCAAAGAGCTTGAAACCCAGCTGTTAAATGAGCGTCCTCTGCGTGAATTAAATCTGACGGACGAACAGAAAAGAATGTTGTCAGGATTCGCGTTTTTGACTTTGAAGCCTGAACTCGTGGTGCTGAATCTCGATGACTCTCAGACGGGCGAAATTCCTGAATTAAAAGACCTCGAAAAGGAAATGGCTGAAAAAAATCTTAAATCCGTGAAAGTTTACGGTGCAACGGAAATGGAACTCGAACAGCTTGAACCGGCGGATCGTGAAGTGTTTATGAAAGATTTATCAATCACTGAACCCGGACGCGACAGGTTAATTCACGAGGCTTACAAACTTTTGGGATTAATTTCGTTTTTCACGAGCGGCACTGACGAGGTGAGAGCGTGGACTTTGCGTGAAGGTTCAAACGCTGTCGATGCTGCAGGAACGATTCATTCAGATTTAGCACGCGGATTTATTCGCGCACAGGTCGTAGCATACGATGACTTTATCGCGAACAACGCTTCGATTGCACAATGCAGAGAGAAAGGCGTTTTAAGGCTCGAGGGCAAAGAATATATCGTCAAAGACGGCGATATGATAGAAATAAGATTTAACGTCTGAAAAGCTCAGGAAGGCAGAATTTTTTCCGGCTTCCTGAACTTTTTTCTTTATGGTAAAAATTCCCTTAAAATATGAAGCATCTCCGTGGCTTTGAAAGGTTTCGGAAGATAATCGTTGAAGCCTTCGGAAATATATTCGCTCCTTGCGTTTGCTCCGGCGTTTGCCGTCAGTGCGATAAATGCTGAATCTTTTGTGAGAGGCTTTGCTTTGTGAAGAGTTTCTATTCCATCCATGCCGGGCATCTTGTGGTCAAGGAAAATTAAATCGAAATGTCCGGCTTTGATTCTGTCGAGAGCTTCTTCGCCCGACTCCGCCGTTTCAATTTTAATTTTTGTATCTTTCAGCATTCCTTTCGCAACGACAAGATTCACTGGCGTGTCATCAACGATTAAAACTTTCGCGTCCGGCCATTCGGTCTTGTTGCTGTTAATATTTTTAGCTTCGTTCATATGCTGAGATTCAAGATATTCGCGGTAGTCGTGAACGGTGAACATTCCTTTTTGCGAAAGTTTCTGCGGGATTGTCAGTGTTACGGTCGTGCCTGAATAATATTCGCTCTGAATATCAAGTTTGCCGTGCATTATCTCCGTTATGTATTTGACGAGTGTCAAGCCAAGCCCTGCGCCTAGAACGTTTCGCGTTTCATTAAGGTTTGCGCGTTCAAAAGGCTCAAAAATTTTCTTCATTTCTTCTTTTTTAATGCCTATGCCGTCATCTTTTACAATGAAAGTCAGATTTACATCAAAACCTTTAATTTCGCTCCTGACTTCGAGAATGATATTTCCCTTAGATGAATATTTCACGGCGTTGTCAACAAGATTAACGACAGCCTGCTTAAGTCTCAGGACATCACCGAAAAGGTGTTCGGGCATATTTTCATCGACTTTGAGAAAAAATGTGATATTAGGCTTTTTTGTGAGTTTGTGAAGAGCATAACCGCGGCATTCGCTGAGCATGTCCCAGAGATGATAGTCGCTCTCGTAAAGATCCATTTTGCCGGCTTCGATTTTTGAAATATCGAGAATATTGTTGATGAGCGTTAAAAGATATGTTCCTGAACGTCTTATATTCTGTGCGGCGTGCTGAGTTTCTTCGTCATGTGAGTCTGCCAGAGCGTTTATTATCATGTCGTTGATGCCTAAAATCGCGTTCATCGGCGTTCGGATTTCATGGGACGTACTCGCGAGAAAATTCCCTTTCGCCTTGTTTGCCGCGATGGTTTTCTGCATTGCGATTTCAGCTTCGACACGAGCCTTTTCAGTTTCAGAATGAATGGAGATAAGCTGTCTGTAAGTCGGAGCCTCCATGTAAAAAAATGTGAACACGAGCATGACTGTCGCAACGATATAGACAAGCGGAAGATCTTTCTTGAAAACGTATTGAGTTATAAACGCGTCTATTAACAGAACGAACAGAATATTCATTACTATGAACTGTCCGTTGCCGTAATTTTCCTGATATAAAAGCTGAATGATAAAGCCTTCAGCTACGAATAAAATTCCAAGTCCGGGAGTGAAAAGCATGTAAAAACTTTCTTTCGCTCCGAACACAAAAGGAATCACAAGGCTGAAACACAACGCGAAGAAATTTATTTCACGGAAACCGCGTGAATTTTTTCCCGTGTATGCCGCAACATAAGACGCAAGGCAAAACGCGTTGATATTTACGAGAGAATAGAAAATTTTCATATGAGGCGTTGTAGCATCGTGCGACATAAACAGCTCGATTATGACTTCAAAAGCCGCCGTTATGAAACTTGAAAGCACCAACAGAAGATACCGCCTGTTCACATCGGATTTCGTCGCCATACGTCCGCCGAGAAAGAGAGCTAAAACCATCAGGAACGGCAGTATGGACATCTCTATAAAATTTTCTCCAATTTCATTCAGAAAAATCATTTTTTTAAGTAAAAGCTCCTAAAAAATTTTTTAAGTCAAGTATAACACTTTGAAGACTTCGTTTTCCTTTCATAAAAATTTAAAAAAAATTTTTCATCTGTGTTCTGTAATATATAATTAACAAAAATCTCAGTTTGAATTTAAAAATTTAATCCTTATAAAAAAGGGTTTATATATAAATTTTTTATGAAAGGAGGTTTTGCGTTTGACGCAAAAATACTCAAAAAACCGCAGTAAAAACAACAGCACTTCAGAACGTCTGAATTTTATTCCGCTTGGAGGTCTGGGCGAGATCGGCAAGAACATGTACGTTCTTGAATACGATGATGAAATTCTCGTGATCGACAGCGGATTGAAATTTCCTGACAGCGAACTCCCGGGCATAGATTACATTGTTCCGGACATTTCATATCTTGAAGCAAACAAAGAAAAAATTCTCGCGATTATCATCACTCACGGACATGAAGATCACACGGGCGCGTTGCCTTATGTCCTGCCCAGGCTCGATGTTCCGCTGTACGGAACGCAATTAACGCTCGGGCTTATCAAAAACAAACTTCAAGATGATTTGCCGGGCTATAAGCCTGAATTTTTTGAAATTAAAGCCGGCGATGTTGTTCAGCTTGGTTCGTTCAGCGTAAGATTCATAGCTGTTGCACATTCGATACCTGACGGTGTTGCGCTTGCCATAGATACGCCGCTTGGAAGAATCGTTCACACGGGAGATTTTAAACTTGACAGCACGCCTGTTGACGGACGCGTTACCGATTACGGGGCTTTTGCTGAAGAAGGCGACAAGGGAGTTATGCTGCTTTGTTCCGACAGCACGAACGCTGAAAAAAAAGGTTTCACGCCGTCGGAAAAAATTATCGCCGGAACACTCGATCAGCTGTTCAGGACCTATAAAAGCAGGAGAATAATAATCTCTTCATTCGCGAGCAATGTTCACAGGATTCAGCAGGTGGCTGATGTCGCTACACGTTTCAACAGAAAAATCGCGTTTCTTGGACGCAGCATGCTCCGCAACGTTGAGTTATCACGCGAGACAGGCTATTTGAAAATCGACAGCAAATCCATAATTTCAATAGATGACATCTGGAAATATTCCGACAATCAGCTCGTTGTCGTTACGACAGGAAGTCAGGGCGAACCTTTTTCAGGACTTGTTACGATGAGCCGCGGAGAAAACAAAGCGATAACTCTCGGCGAACACGACGCTGTATTTTTGCTGGCTTCAGTTATTCCAGGAAATGAAAAACTCGTCAACAACACGATAAACAGACTTTTTGCACAGGGCTGTGAAGTCGTTTACGAAAAAGAAAAACAAACTCACGTATCAGGACACGCCTCAGCCGAAGAATTAAAAATTATTATGAACATCGTACGTCCGCAATATTTCGTTCCTGTTCACGGCGAATACAAACACATGGTGCGCCACTCGCAGCTGGCTCAGGAAGTCGGAATACCTCAGCGGAATATTTTTTTAATGGTCAACGGCGATGTTTTAACCTTCACGAAAAATCAGCCGCCTAAAAAACAGGGACATGTTCAAGCCGGAGCTGTTATCGTTGACGGGAACGCCGCAGGCAGCATAAAGAGCGATGTTTTAAAGGAACGCCGTGAAATTGCCGAAGACGGAGTTTTAGTCGTTGCCGCCGCGGTTGATGAACACGGAAATTTGTTATCGCCTGTTGCGATTGAAACACAGGGAGTTTTTATTTCAGACGACACAAAGGGCGTTTTCAATGAACTTTACGCGGCATCCGAACACGCTATTCAGGAACTCGCGGGCAAACGAGCCAACGTTGAATCGATCAGGAAAGTTGTCAAAACCCGTGTACGTGATGTCTTAAGGAAAAGAAATTCATCTTTTGCTGTTGTACTGCCTGTGATTTCAGTGCGGCATGATGAAGATTCCGCGTTTGATTTTTATAAACCCGATGTAGATTAAAGACTAAAGGAGCGTAAAATTTTGATTCAGACTTTTATTCTGGGAGTTGTTCAGGGGCTTTGCGAATTTTTGCCCGTGAGTAGCTCTGGGCATCTTGCGCTGTTTCAGCATTTTTTCGGACTTAATGCAGACGGCGAAGAAATGGTAGCCTTTAATTTGCTTCTG
>CAJODX010000036.1:0-8229 GCA_905233295.1 uncultured Synergistales bacterium
TTTTCAAATTATTTTCTGCTACGAGACATCTGAAATCATAATCGCCCATAGAATCCGAGTAATGTGTATATCCGTTATCAAGGGCATTTTTTGTAGCTTCCAGTATATTTTTCGGGGTTGAAAAATCAGGATCGCCGATTTCCATGTGAATAATTGATTTGCCTTCACGTTCCAACTGTTTGATTCTTGAGAGAATCTTAAACATTGGCTGACCGCGAAGTTCTTCCGCAGCTAGCGATAATCTTTTCATGCAGCCCACCTCACTTGTGAAGCAAACCGCAGTTTTGCATTATTTACTCCGTTGGGGGGTAACTTTTTGTAGCATACTTTTCATTTTTGTTGTCAATCCTTCCGTATCAAGACTAAATTTATGGTACATGTATTTTGCATGTGCCATAGGAACAAATCTATCAGGGATGCCCAAAATTTTTAAGTCGGTTTTGATGCCTGCTTGAGCGATAACCGTAGCGACAATACTTCCAAGACCGCCTATAATATTATGATCCTGAGCTACTATTACATTTCCTGTTTGTGCTGCGTTTCTTATTGCCTCTTTATCAATCGGCTTTATTGAATACATATCAACAACGCGAATTGATTTTCCTGTTTCAAGCTGTATCTTTTCTGAAGCAGCTACAGCATATTGAACTACAACGCCTGAACAGAGAATTGCACCATCATAACCCTCCACGACTGTATAAGAGCCGCCTGGCTTTATTTCAATATTTTCGTTATAAATATCTTCAACAGGCTCAACTCCGCAGCGAATATACACAGGCTTATCATAATCCAGCGAAAAATCGAGAAGTCTTTTAGCTTGATTAGCATCGCTGATTTCAAATACTGTAATATTTGGAATTGCAGCCATGATACCAACATCTTCAACGCCCCAATGTGTTGCACCTGAAATTCCGCCGGAAACTCCGGCATATACTCCAATCAGCTTAACATTACGATTGCCGTATGCAACATCAGTTCTCACCTGTTCGCAAGCTCTCATCGTTATGAACGGTGCCATTGAAAAAGCATAAACAATAAAGCCCTCATGGGCTAATCCGGCAGCAAAAGAAACCATATTCTGTTCAGCAATACCAACGTTAAAGGCTCTATCTGGAAATTTTTCCCAGAAACTTTTATTGCGGCATGTTCCGGCAAGATCAGCATTTACAATAACGACTTTATAATTTTTATTGCCTAGAGTAAGCATATATTCGCCTACAACATTTCTAAGAAGGCTTTTACTCATGCCGACCACCTGCGCTCATAAGCTGAATAAAGTTCTGACAAAGCTTTTTCTAATTCATCTTCAGTGATTTTTCCTGTATGCCAGCGAACATTATTCTCCATAAAAGAAACGCCCTTGCCTTTAACAGTGTGAGCTATTATACAAGTCGGCTGCAGTGAAGATGCCTGAGGAAGATTAGCAAAGGCGTTCTTTATTTCTGCTATATTATTCCCGTCAATCTCAATGACATTCCAGCCGAAACACCTATATTTTTCAGCAATATCATTTAATCCTGTAATGTCTTTTATAAAGCCGTCAGCTTCTAAGCCGTTACAATCTACGACAGCTACAAGATTTCCAAGTTTATAGTGAACAGCATTCATAGCTGCTTCCCATATAGAGCCTTCTGATTGTTCTCCATCACCCATGACTGTATAAACACGACTGCTTGTATTGCCTTTTAATCTTAATCCTGCTGCTATTCCGCACGCCACGGGCATACCATGACCAAGACTTCCGGTTGATACTTCAACATACGGATTTACAAGATTGCAGGAATGCATAGAGAACCGTCCCTGATCTGTGGCATACTCGTTAATAACATCTTCCGGCGAGAAACATCCCAGCGCAGCCTGACAAAAACTGGTTACCGCTGAAGCATGCCCTTTGGACAGAATAAAACGATCTCTTGTTTCATCATAAATATTTTGCGGGTCATAATGTATCTGATTAAGCCACAATACAGTCATAACATCAGTTATAGATAAATCTCCTCCTATATGAATAACTTCTCTATTACATAGACGAAGAAGATTAACCCGTATTTCCATTGCGGCTTTGTCAAGCTCTTTGACTGTTTTCATTATCCTTTAAACAAACAAAAATACAGTTTCATAACATTTTCTACAATATTCCATTTGCTTCGTTTAACATTCAGGCAAATTCCGAACCCGTTTTTTATTTCATAAAATTGCTTTTCATCGATCATTCCTTTGAAATATTTATACATTGCACGAATATAATAACGATCATAAATTTCCTGTGCATAGGACTTTAACGGAATTTTATAATACTCATCCTGCATAAGAAATTCAAATAATTTTAATTCCATCATGTAAATATTTTTATTTTGGTGTGAATCCTGTCCGCTGTGAAGACGGTAATACATAAGAGCTTCTGAAAGTTCCAAAATTTTGCCGCCTTTTCGTTCAATATCAAAATAAAACGCCACATCTAAGCATGGACCGACAGAAGGATTAATTTTTATATCGTTCATATCCAAAAAGGATTTTCTGTACATTAAACTTGGAAAGATTAACGTTTTCGCTGTGGCTAAATAGGTCAGGTAACATTTCCCGTTTGAATATGCGCCGCCTGCGTTTTTTAATAAAAGACGTTTTTTTTCTTTCCCGTATTTCTCATTCAATACAAATGCATTAGTTGAAACAACAGCAACATCGCTGTTTGCTTCCATAGCTTTAATTTCGCGTTCAAGGAAATCCGGCAGCATAATATCATCATCGTGAAACATAACAAAATAATCCGCTTTACAATGATTGATAGCAAAATCTAAATTACCTGCAGCTCCGATATTTGTTTCGTGCTTTATATAATTTATCCGTTCGTCAGAAAAAGATTTTACAATTTCGTCTGTATTATCAACAGAACAATTGTCTAAAATATATAAGTCAAAATCACGATATGTCTGATTTAAAACACTTTCAATCGTTTCACGAAGCAAGGCAGCTCTGTTATATGTCAATATATAAACATTCAAATTCATAGCATTTGTCCTCAAATTTAAAAAAAATTATATCAGATTTAATTTGACGGCGCAATTTATCTTTTTTCGGGATTGCAGGACAACAGCATTTTCTTTTCATGTGAACACACTCTGGAGATGAATCGCGGAAGAAAAAAAATCGTAAAGTTATCGAAAAATTTTTCTTCGTGAAATTTTATGAATGCTAAAAAATTTTTATATTTTTGTTGTGGCAGTGGCAAAAAATTATTTTTCCCCTGTATAATCGAAAAAATTTTGAAAAATTTCAATTGTAAACTCAGCCAGGTTTACAATTCATTTTCGTTGAAGTGCGAAAAAATTTGTTTTTAATCGAAAAACTCCGCAAATTTGGCGATGCCTTTTCAGTCATTTTTTATTCTCGTGTGTTATTATAACATGAAACGCAATTCATCTTCCGTTTAAAAACGGAGGTCTTCCTGCGAGTTAAGATAAAAAATTTTCCAACACTACATCAGTTTTTCGGTAATTGCTGTTGCCCTGCGGTCATAGGGATAAGCCGTTTGCTTATTTTATTAATTTATCTTATAATTTTTTTAAATTCAATGCTTTTGTAGCAGGAACATCAAGCATTATCGGAATGAAATAAAAAATGAGCGTTTCGTTATATAGAAAATACAGACCCCAAAATTTTGCTGACGTTTACGGGCAGAAATCCGCAATCGACATCATCACAAACTCTATAACAAAAAACAGAGTCGGACACGCATATCTGTTCTCAGGTTCGCGAGGCTGCGGAAAAACTTCAGTCGCGCGAATTTTCGCAAAGGCTTTAAACTGTCTTGAACGCAAAAATTTTGAACCATGCGGACACTGTTCAAACTGCACAGCAGTAACATCAGGTGAAAGCCTCGACGTTATTGAAATCGACGGCGCGTCAAACAACGGCGTTGACAATATAAGAGACTTGAAGGAAAACGTAACTCTCGCTCCGTTTACGTCAAAATATAAAATTTATATTGTCGATGAAGTTCACATGCTGTCGCAGGGAGCTTTCAACGCGCTTTTAAAAACTCTCGAAGAACCTCCCGAACACGTCATTTTTATTCTCGCAACAACAGAACCTCACAAAGTCCCCGTTACGATACGTTCCCGCTGTCAGCATATTCCGTTTCATACGATAAGCCCTCAGGATATTTATAAAAGACTTGAGGAAGTCTGCGGACTTGAAAATTTTATTTTTGAACCTGAAGCTCTCTGGGAGATTGCGCGGCAGGCTGACGGAGCTTTGAGAGACGCGCTGTCTTTGCTTGAACAGGTAACGGCGGCAGGCGATATAACGCTCGCTAACGTTGAAGCATCATTCGGAACAGGAAGCCGCCCAGCATTTGAACGGTGGCTGAAAAGTCTCAGGACATCACCGGCGGATTCATATGAAATTTTGAAATCCATGTTTGAATCCGGCGCATCTGGAGTTAGAGTTTTTGAAGAAATTTTCGCGCTTGTACGTGATTTATGGCTTGTGTCGAAATGGCAGAAACTCGCAGAAAATCTCGGAGGTTCAGAGCCTGAGAAAAAATTTTTGCTTGAAGAAGCTTCTCAATGGAAATCTGAAAAGCTTCATTATCTGCTGAACATTGTAAATAAAATTCTTGTTAATGCACGTACAGGACTGAGAAACGACATTCTTTTGGGAATGTTTTTTATGATGCTTGAACCCGCGCCTAATGTTGAAGCTGTTCCCGTTCAAATTCAAAATCCGCAAAGATTTGCAAATTCACCTGTTCAGCCCGTTGCGCCTGCTGCGAGTGTTCCTGCCGCGCCGCTGAACGAGATGAAAGCCAACAACATTGAATTTGACGAAAATCTGAAAGAAAAAATTTTGAGTACGGCTCACGAAAAAAATTTTTTGATTTACTGCGGACTTTTCAATGCAAGACCTTACGAACGCGAAAAAAATTTAATTTTAGATATGCAGAGTCCGTATTGCTATGAAGTCTTAAGACAAGATCGAAACAGCGCGAAACTTTCAGAAATTTTCAGCGAATATTCAAATGTAATCATAAAATTTGCCTCGCGTGAATACAAATGCATATCTTTTAACAAGCCTGAATCCGAAACACATCACGAAAATTCAGAAATGTCCGGCACTGCTGTATCACAAACACAAATCTCAGAGTCCGAGCCTGTTAAACGCAATGGAATTTCAGCCTTCGACAAATTTAAAAGAGAACTCAGCGCACTTGGCACAAAGCCGGATATAATCTTAATCAAACACGGCGAAAGCGAATCTTCATCAGAAAATTTAGAATCAGAAAACGCCGACACAGAAGGGGAAAATTAAAAAAATGCCGAAAGAATTTGTTCATCTTCATGTTCACACGGAATACAGCCTGCTCGACGGTGCTATACGAACGAAAAAACTCGCTCAGAAAGTCGCGGGCTGGGAACGTAAAGCCGTTGCCATAACAGATCATGGAGTTATGTTCGGAGCTGTGGAATTTTATGAAAATTGTCTTGCAAACGGAGTAAAACCGATTTTAGGCTGTGAAACCTACGTTGCGCCGTCAGGAATTTCATCGCGTGAAGATAAAAGATATAACCATTTAATTTTACTGGCAGAAAATTTAACGGGCTGGCATAATTTAATAAAATTAATTTCTATTGCAAACACTCAGGGATTTTATTACAAGCCGCGAATAGATCATGAACTCATCGGAAAATATCACGAGGGAATTATTTTTTCGTCTGCATGCCTTGCAGGAGAAATTCCGCAGTTGATTTTGCACGAAAAATTTGAGCAGGCTCAGAGTGAAGCGATATGGTATCGCGATACTGTCGGCAAAGAAAATTTTTTCCTTGAGGTCATGCCGAACTCTTTGCCTGAACAAAAAAAAGTCAATCAGGCGATAATCGAAATTTCAAAAAATACAGGCATCCCTATAATCGCGACAGGAGATGCTCATTATCTCGAAAAAAGCGATTACGAATGGCACAAAACTTTATTGAAAATTAACACTCACGCAGACGCAAACGATGACGCGTTCGGATTTTCAAAAAACGAATTTTATTTAATGTCTCCCGAAGAGATGTGCGCGGTTTTTGAAAATGAAATCCCTGAAGCTATTACGAACACTCTCGCAATCGCCGAACGCTGCGATGTGAAACTGCCATTGAAGACAGGAAAATATATTTTGCCGGATCTTGATTTAAAAGAAGGTCAGACAGCTGAAGACAGTCTGCGCGAAAAGGCACACGAAGGACTGAAATTAAGATTTGCGGCACGCGGAACGGAAATTCCGCAAGAATATTCAAAGCGTCTTGAATATGAACTCGGAGTCATAACTCAAATGGGATTTTCCGCATATTTTTTAATCGTTTCAGGCATAATTCAGGCGGCGAAAGAAAAAAATATTCCAATCGGACCGGGACGAGGTTCGGCGGCAGGTTCAGTCGTTGCATGGAGCTTGAAGATAACTGAACTCGATCCGCTGAAATATAATCTGCTCTTTGAAAGATTTTTGAACCCCGAAAGAATTTCAATGCCCGATATTGACACTGACGTTTCAGACAAAGGACGCGATGAACTTTTACGTTATATCTCTCAAAAATACGGAAGCGATCACGTCGCTCAGATAATCACGTTCGGACGTATGAAAGGTCGTCAGTCCGTCAAAGATGTCGGCAGAGCGTTGGGAATGCCTTATGAACTGATGAACGACACGGCAAAATTAATTCCGGCAACGGCAAAGAGCATCAACGAAGCTCTTGAAACGACGCCGGATTTCAAAACGCGTTACGATGAAGACATGGGCGTTCACAACATTGTCGATACTGCAATGAACATTGAGGGTCTTGCACGGCATACATCGCAACACGCCGCAGGAGTTGTCATTACGCCTGTGCCGATCACGGACGTTGTACCTGTTAAACGAATCAGCGCGGGTCAGGACGATAACGGAGTCAGCCAGATTGTTACACAGTTCACTATGGAGCCTGTTGAAAAACTCGGACTTGTAAAAATGGATTTCCTCGGCTTGCAAACGTTGTCGATAATTCAGGAAGCTCTCGAAAATATTAAAAATAACGGCAAAGAAGTTCCCGATCTCAACAAAGTCAATGACGAAATGAACGATCCCGCGACTTTCAAAATTTTGCAGGAAGCCGACACAATGGGCGTGTTTCAGCTTGAATCTGACGGAATACGCGCGATGTTAAGAAAACTCCGCATAGACAGATTTGAAGATTTAGTCGCGGCTCTGGCAATGTACCGCCCCGGACCTTTAGACAGCGGCATGGTTGACCAGTACATCGACTGCAAACACGGACGTACGAAACCTGTTTATCCTCATCCTCTTCTTGAAGGAGTTTTGAAAGAAACCTACGGCGTTATTTTATATCAGGAACAGGTCATGCAGTGTGCTTCTGTCCTTGCAGGCTACACACTCGGCGAGGCTGATATTTTAAGAAAAGCCATGGGAAAAAAGAAAGTCGATGTTATGCAGGAGCAAAAAGCAAAATTTTTAGCAGGCGCGGAAAAAAATAAAATCGACCCGAACACGGCTTCGGCAATTTTTGACAATATTGAAAAATTCGCTGGCTATGGCTTCAATAAATCTCACAGCGCGGCATATGCGTTAATCTCTTATGACACGGCGTGGCTGAAAGCAAATTACAAAGTCGAGTTTCTTGCCTCATATCTTTCAAGCCAGATGAAAGCAAAAAAAGAAGTTTTAGGACATTATGTTCTCGAAGTCAGACGCAGCGGAATACCTGTTTTGCCGCCGGATATAAATTCTTCAATGGAAAATTTTACGGCTGACGGGAACGTGATAAGATTCGGACTCGGCGCAGTTTCCCGCGTTGGACACAATACGATAGATATGATAGTCGCGGAACGAAAAGAAAACGGGAAATTCAAATCTCTCTGGGATTTTATCGAGCGTGTTGACAAAAGCGCAATCAACAAGAGCGTTATCGAAAATTTAATCAAGGCTGGAGCATTCGACGGACTTCACAAAAACAGAGCGCAACTTGTCAATGCATTTCCGGCTTTACTGAACGCAGCACAGGCTGTCAAAAACACGGATCAGCTTTCAATATTTGAAACCGCAGAAAATGACACGGCATTGTCAAACGAACCTGATATGCCGGAAATCGCGGAATATGACGAACACGAAAAATTAAATTTTGAAAAAAATGTTACAGGTTTATATATGTCGGGACATCCATATGAAAGCTATGAAGAAAAAATACGTCCTTA
>CAJODX010000036.1:8370-16832 GCA_905233295.1 uncultured Synergistales bacterium
TGGGCGGAAATAAAAGAAAAAATCACAGTCGGTGCAGCCTGTACAATCGAAGGCAAAATGGGAGACCGCGGACAGTTCATTATTGACAGGCTGAGACTTCACAGCGAACTTGAAAACTCTCAGCGTTATTTCAATATTGAACTCGATGTAAACAAAAACGAAAATCTCAGTCTGAAAGAATTTATTCAGAAACTTCGCGGCTGCAGGGGTAATGCAAAAGTTATTCTGAACCTGAAAGACGATGATGAAACCTGCAAAATCTGTCTGAATGACCTTAAAGTCGATCCTGAAAAAGTTTCAGAGTTAAGCCTTGCTCTCAGCGCATGAAAATTTTCGCTTATAATGAAGCATGAAAAATTTTTATTTTTTTAAGGAGCGAACAAAATGCCGGACAGTAATAACGTTAAATCATTCAGCGAACTTTGGCGCGAAGCAATTTACACAGCACACGTGAATTTTCTGCGGAAACGGAATTTATATGAAGACTGGAAAAAATTCAAAGCCGGCAAAAAATTCCGTCAGGACGATTTCAGACTTATGAGCGAGTTCATAAAAATTTCAGAAAAATCTCAGCCGCAGCAGACACAGAAATAAAAATTTCCATGACTATCTCTGTACGTGCGTATAATTACGTTTCCGAACTTGAGAAAATTCTTGAAGGTATAAAAAAAGATTTTGCCGAAGATTTTTCTCAGGTTCGTTTTGTTGTGCCGTCCCGCCGCGATAAATTCTGGTGGACGGACAGAAATTTTCAGAAAAACGATTTATGGACATGGGACGAAATTTATAAAGACGTTTGTGATTTCGGGCGCATAAACCGCAAAAGAGTTTTATCGCCGCCGGATCATTTACTGATTTTAAATTCGATTTTAAAAAAAGTTCTCGGCGAATATCCTGAAAAAGTCAAAGCTTTGCCGGGTATGGCACGTCCGGGATTTCTTGGAATAATTTCAGAAGACATTCGCGAACTTATGAACGAGCTTGCAAAACCCGAAATGCTGAATTTTAATCCCGAAAGCGAAAATGCTTCGGAATTTCTTTTGCCACAGGTCTATGCGCGCTACACTGAATATCTGCAACAATATGATCTTCTCGACAGCGCGGAAATTTACACCGCAGCACTCGAAGAAATTAAAAAAAATCAAAAATGGGGACGCGGCTTCACTGTCATATTCTGCGGATTCCTTTCATTCAACCATGCTCAGCTTGAACTCGTACGGGCAATGGGCGACAGATGCAGAGACGTTATCATCTTGAAACCCGAAACGAATCTTGAAAATTTTCACGATGCTCACGCTCAAATTTATAACGTAAGAAAGCCGATTGAAAAATCTCAAGGCAGAATCAGAAAAATTTCAGTCGCTGAACCCGCTCTTGAACCTGAAGTCATTGCACGGAAAATCGCGATTGAACCTGAGTTCAAAAATTTTGACGGCATCGGCATTATGATTGATAAAGGGCGCGAGGCGGCGTTTGCTGAAGCCTTTGAACGTTACGGCATTCCTTATGACTTTATGGCGGGCGTGAAAATAAATCTGACTCTTCCGGGAAAAATTCTGAGTTCGATACGTCATCTCAACTCGCGGAATTTTCCGTCTTATGAAACAGCAATGTTGCTGACTCAACCGTGTTTTGCTGGAAATAAATTTCCCGTGATGAAAGCTTACAGAGCCGGGTGTTCGGGGCTTGAAGGCTGGGAGGAATATTTGACTTCAATGACTTCAGACGGCGGAGAAGATTCTGAAATTTTCAAAACCGCGCTGCTTGCAATAAAATCCATAAAAAAATTCCGCGATGTCCTTGCGAAAAATTCAAGTCCCGAAAAAATCATGTCGGCATTCGATGATTTTCTTACGAGCGAAAATTTATGGCTTGACCGTTTTAATTCAGAAAAAATTGCGGAACTCCCAGAACTCGATGAGACAATCCGAACGATAGCGAACGTCATCGAAACAGTTCAAATAAAAGTTTTGGCACTCAATGAACTTTTGCCTGACATCGGAGCTGTTCAGAATGAAAAATTAAAAAATGACGAGGCTTACGACTTTCTTGAACGCTGGTGTGCAAACACAGATACACGCGCACCTGTTCAGATTTCAAACGCCGTGAGAATTTTCACGGGAACGCCGCCGGTTTTATCTTCGTTTCCAATCTGGATAATGACGGGCGTAACACAGAAAACATGGTCGAGCCGCGTAAAATCTTCGCCGTTGTTGAACGATGACGAACGAAAAAAACTCGAAGCAAAAAAAGTTTATCTTCCGAAAAATTCTGACAAAGCCGCGCAGCATGAAGCTCTTTTCAGAAGATTAATTCAGATAGGCGAAAAATTCACGATGATTTCATGTCCCGAACTTGATGAAGAGGGGCGTCCGCTGTCTGAATCGCCTTTCTTTGAAAAATTCCGTGATGAAATGCCGTGGAAAATCATCAGCGAAAAATCTGAAGGAATAAAAATTCTTCTCGGCTCGGACGGATATATTTTCCCTGAGATTGACGCGGGCGAAAAAATTTTCAGAAAAATTCCGGTTATCAAAAAATCTGCACGTTCGGTCGGAGCGAGCGACATTCATAAACTGTTGAGCTGTCCGTTTCTGTGGTGGCAGGAAAAAGGCGCGAATTTTTATCAGCGCGACACAGACATTGTTTCACCAAATGAATGGGGCATTATGTTGCACAAATTCTGGGAACGAATCTGGCGGCGTTACAGAACAGATACGGCACAGAATTTTTTAAGCATCGTAAAAGATGAATGGAACGTTTTAACAAAATCTGAAAATAAAATCGAAGACTACGAAAATTTTTCGCGGCTCATAAAAGATTTCAGATTAAGGCGCAAACTCGACGGAATAAAATTCAGAGTTGAACGTCTTGGAAAACTCCAAAATGAAATTCTCGAAAGGCTTTATCATGCAGGCTACCGGCACGAAAAAATTTTGCTTGAAGATGAAGCCTGTCTCAGAACAGAAAAAGACGGCGTTACATTTTTGGGACAGTGCGACAGAATAGAGATTATGAAAGCTCCGAACGGCGAAAAAATTGCGTTTATTGCCGATTACAAAGAAGGCAACGGCGAAAAATACGAAGAGGCTTTCAACAACATTGCGGATTTTGAATGGAACATTGAAAAACGCCCGAAATTTTTCTTTGGACTTCAGCTTTCTGTTTATGCGGCGTTATTTGAAAAAAATTCTGAAATTCGATTGACCGGCGTTTATATTCCGGGTTTTGAGGACGGAAAAATATCCGGCAGCATTCTCAACGCTGAAGACATTCCCGAAATTTTCAATATTTTTTCAGAATACAAATCAATAAAATTCAACTCTTCAATCACTGCGCGTGCTGATGAAGGCGAATACGCGATGACCTGTGCCGCTGAAATTCTGAAAGCCGGAATATTTGCGCCGGAATATCAGTCTGACATGTGTAAATTTTGCAAAATAAAAAGTCTTTGCCGCAAGAGTGAATTTAAGGGCGAAGTTTTTAATGACGAAGAGTGAGAAGAGTGAAGAGTGCTAAAATTACAAAAAATTTTATTTTTCAAGGAGGAAATGAAACAATGAAAATGAAAAGTTCAAAAATTTTCGCGGCGTTTTTATTTTGCCTTACGTTCCTGAGCGTTCAGGCTTGGGCTGAGGTTGATCCCAAAGATTCATCGGGTTTCGTGAAGCTTACAGATGTTGTTCCCGATGCGATACTCGAAATCCGTTATTATTCAACTTATAATTTTGTCGGCACACGCATTGACGGCTATGAAGCTCCTGTTGCACTGCTGACGAAAGAGGCTGCTGCAGCTCTGCGCGAGGTCAGCGATGAACTCGTGAAAAAAGGTTACAGGCTTAAAATTTATGACGCGTACAGACCTCAAACGGCAGTAAATCATTTTGCACGCTGGGCAAAGGATCTCGATGACACTCGAATGAAAGAATATTTTTATCCCGTTCTCGACAAATCCGTTTTATTTGAACTTGGCTACATCGATTACAAATCCGGACACAGCCGCGGCAGTACTGTTGACCTGACTTTATTCGATATGAAAACAGAAAAGGAAGTCGATATGGGCGGAACGTTTGACTTTTTCGGCGGAATGTCGCACCCGGATTACAAAGAAATCACTGTTAAGCAGTACGAAAACAGAATGCTTCTGCGTGATGCAATGACGGCACACGGCTTCAGACCTCTTCAGACTGAATGGTGGCATTTCACACTGAACGATGAGCCTTACCCGGACACATATTTTGATTTTCCGGTAAAATAGATAAGAAAAAAGTCAGGAAAATTTCAGCTCCTGACTTTTTAATTTTAATTTCATCCTCCGAGATATGCTTTTCTGACTGCTTCCGAAGCTAAAAGTTCCTGCCCTGTGCCGGTCGTTACAATTTTGCCGGTTTCCATGACATAGCCGCGGCTTGCAATGCTCAATGCCATCTGCGCGTTCTGTTCAACTAAAAGAATCGTTGCGCCCGTGTTATGGAGTTCAGCGATAATTTCAAAAATCTGTTCAACAAGAATCGGAGCAAGCCCCATCGAAGGCTCGTCAAGCATTAAAAGTTTCGGGCGGCTCATCAGTGCGCGTCCCATGGCAAGCATCTGCTGTTCACCGCCTGAAAGAGTTCCTGCTGTCTGTTTCATGCGTTCTTTAAGTCTCGGGAAAAGAGAGTAAACTTTTTCCATATCGTCCTGAATGTCGCTCTGTCTGTTCTGAGTGAACGCTCCCATTTCAAGATTTTCCTGCACTGTCATCTGAGCAAAAACTCTGCGTCCTTCAGGAACCTGCGCGAGTCCTTTTTCAACAATTTTATGCGGCTGAATTTTCGCCAGCGGCTCGCCCAAAAACGAAACACTCCCCGTTGAAGGGTGCAAAAGTCCCGAAACCGTGTTCAGCGTCGTGGATTTTCCCGCACCGTTTGCACCTATTAACGTAACGATTTCTCCGTCAAAAACTTCAAATGAAATTCCTTTAATCGCGTGAATGCTTCCGTAGTAAACATTAATATTTTCAACTTTTAAAACAGGTTCAGCCATCGTTACGCACTCTCCTTTCTGCGTCCGAGATAGGCTTCAATGACAGCGGGGTTGCTTTGAATTTCATCGGGCGTGCCTTTCGCAATGATGTGTCCGAAATTCAAAACGCATATTCCCTCGCAGATGTTCATAACGAGGCTCATATCATGTTCAATCAGGACTATCGCAATCTGGAACATCTCATGGACTTTTCTGATATTATCCATGAGTTCGGCAGTCTCTGAAGGATTCATTCCCGCGGCAGGCTCGTCAAGCAAAAGCAAAGACGGATTCGTTGCCAAGGCACGGACTATTTCAAGTCTTCTCTGTGCGCCGTAAGGGAGCGAACCGGCTCTGACATCAGCCATATCCTGCATATCGAAAATCGAAAGCAGTTTCAAAGCTCTTCGATGTGCTGCGACTTCCTCGCGGCGGTAATTCGGAAGCCTTAAAACCGCGCTGAACATGTTGTAATGCATATCGTTGTTCATTGCGGCTTTAACGTTATCGACAACGCTCAAATTTTTGAAAAGCCTTATGTTCTGGAACGTTCTCGCTATTCCGGCTCTGTTCACCTGCATTGTGTTCATGCCGTGAGTGTCGCGTCCGTTCAGCAGAATAGTTCCTGTTGTAGGCTGATAAACTTTCGTCAGCAGATTAAAGACGGTCGTTTTTCCTGCGCCGTTCGGTCCTATCAATCCGACAATCTCAGTGCGTCCTACGGTGAGATTGAAATCTTCGACAGCTTTGATGCCGCCGAGAGTTATTCCGAGTTTGACACATTCAAGAACAGGATCGCGCGCCACATCACGTTCAGGGAGAATCGTTGTTGAAGGAACAGCAACATATTTTGTTTTCGGTTTTGCCATTTTCATTCAGCCTCCTCTCTGCGTCTGAAAGGATTCAGTTTAGAGAGAAAATATTTTATTTCTGCGTTGTTCGTTGCCAGCATCATCACGATTAAAATGATTGCGTACAGCAGCATTCTGTAATCTGAAAACTGCCTGAGTTTTTCCGGCAGAATCGTTAAGACCGCCGCCGCGATAATGCCGCCGAGCATGTTACCCTGTCCTCCGAGAACGACAAAGACAAGAATTAAAATCGAAGTGTTGAAATCAAATTTATTTGCAACGATAGTCTAATAATTCATCGCGAACAAAGCCCCTGCCGCTCCGGCAAGTGCCGCAGACGTAACGAAAGCCATCATTTTATATTTTGTGATGTCAAGACCAATGCTTTCAGCCGCTATTCTGTCATCCCGTATCGCCATAAACGCACGCCCCGAACGTGAGTTCACAAGATTGAAAACGATCATCAGAGCTATCATTACCAAAATAAATCCTGCGGGGAAAGTCGAAATTTTCTGAATGCCGCTGATTCCCATAGGACCTTTTATGATTAACCTTCCGCCTTTTAACAGCCTTGTCGTGTCCGTGAGCATGCTGAAATGGATTCCGCCTGAATCAACGCCCATATAAAAATTATTGAGAATGCTCTTTATAATTTCACCGAACGCAAGAGTTACGATAGCAAGATAATCGCCTTTTAGCCGCAAAACGGGAATGCCTATTAAAAATCCTGCGAACGCTGCGAATATTGCCGCGACAATCATTGCAATCGCAAGTCGAACAGGAGCGAAAGGAATCAAACTCTGCAATAAAATCGCCGTCGCAACTCCAGAGAATGCTCCTACTGACATAAAGCCCGCATGCCCCAATGAAAGTTCGCCGGAGATTCCGACAACCAGATTTAATGACACAGCCATTACCATATATGCGCATATAGGGACTAACATTCCGCGCATTGAAGAACTCAAAAATTTTGTGCTGCTCATTGTCTGGCAGATTATATACGCGAGAATGACTATCCCGTAAGTTAAATAAATTCTCCGCGCTTCAACGCGTTTTAAGTTTATAAGTCTTCGCATCGTCATCTTCTACACCTTCTCCTGAGTCTGTTTACCGAGCAAACCCGACGGTTTCACAAGCAGAACCACAATTAAAACTCCGAAGACCACAGCATCTGAAAGCTGACTTGATATATAAGCCTTCGCAAAAATTTCAATCACTCCAAGCATAATGCCTCCGAGAAAAGCTCCCGGGATTGAACCGATACCGCCGAACACTGCGGCAGTGAAAGCTTTGATTCCGGGCAATGAACCTGTCGTAGGCATCAAAGTCGGATACGCTGAACATAATAACGCGCCTGCTATTGCCGCAAGTCCAGATCCGATTGCAAAAGTCAGAGATATAGTCGCGTTGACATTTATTCCCATTAACTGAGCCGCGCCTTTATCTTCCGAACATGCACGCATAGCCTTGCCGAGTTTCGTTTTGCCGATGAACAGCGAAAGAGCAATCATAATGATTAAACATGTTGTGATAGTTAAAGCCGTTACGTGAGAAACTGATAACGCTCCGTCAAAAAGCTTGAAAGCTCCGCGCCCTATGACGGACGGAAAAACTTTCGGGTTCGATGACCATAATAAAAGAGCGGTGTTCTGAAGAAAATAACTCATGCCGATAGCAGTGATTAAAACCGCAAGCGATGGAGCCTGTCTTAAAGGCTTATATGCAAGTCTTTCAACTATGATACCCAACAGCGTGCAGGCAGCCATAGCAAGAACGACTCCCAAAAAAGGATTTAATCCGTAACGCGAAACTGCGTAAAAACAAACGTAAGCCCCGACCATAATAACATCGCCGTGAGCGAAATTCAGCATTTTTGCAATGCCGTAGACCATTGTATAGCCAAGAGCAATGATTGCGTAGATACTGCCGAGGCTTATACCGCTGATTAAGAAATTCAAAAATATCATTGAAAATTTATAGCTCCTTAAAAAAATATCTCTATTGTGGACGACCAAGATAATATATTTTCATGTCAATACCCTCAAGCTCTTTTATTTTGTCTGTAATTGCTGAGACCGTTTCCTGAGAAGCTTCAATCGCAACGCTCATAACGCTGGCATTTTCAGACGGTACGGAAGTCCCATTCTGCCGATTACATAATCACAAAATTCATGGAAGACATCATTGACTGCTTCGATAGAAACGTTATTTTCGTGAAAAATATTAATGATGGCTATCTTAATTTTTCATTGAAGACATACTCCTTTCCAGATAAATTTTTGATTTATGTACGAAAAAAAGGCAGCCTGAGATTTTAATGCGCGTATCTCAGGCTACAATTTTTAACAGATTAGGGATTAAAAAAAACGTTCTCTTCTTTGTAATTAATCAAGCCCGACATAAGCGCCGTCTTTGATAATCATACCCTTGGGGTCTTTTGTAACTTCGCCGTTCGCGCTCCATTTAACATTTTCGCCGGTGATGCCGTTGAATGTCATTGTCGTGAACTGCTCGATCATTTTTGTGCAAAGAGTTTCAGCATCCATATCAGGTGTTGCCTTTGCAAGCTCCAGAGCTTCTTTGTAGGCATATACGCAGTCGTAACCG
>CAJODX010000037.1 GCA_905233295.1 uncultured Synergistales bacterium
ATTTTAATCACCGTGCGGATTTGCCGATTGAAAGTTGGAAAAAAATTATTAATGACCTCAAAGCCTACGGAAATATTTCAGCGATAAATTTTGCGGGTGGAGAGCCGGTTCTATATAAAAATTTTCCTGAATTGATTGACTACGCAAAAAATTTGGATTTCAAAGTTTCTATTATTTCAAACGGTTCTCTTTTGCTTGACAATTTCGGTTGAGATTATGAAATAGTCGGCAATATTCTTGAAGAAAATTTTTTCGACGTGTTCAGCCTTTTCAGCTCGACAAAAAACTTTATCAGAGCCGTTACATTTAAGTTTTGATGCAAACAGTAAAAAGCGAGCAAAAAATATCAACTTACATCTTGTGAAAAATTGTATAACCGCCTTGTTGCAAATGTCGTGTATGTCGTGTATATGAAAATATAAACAGTTATATCAAACGCTTTCGCATATTTTCTGGGAAATGCAGAAATCACAGGAGAAAATTTTTACTCAGATTTGCCTTAATTTGTGCAATTTATAACTTTCAACATACTTAGCGGACAAGTCTAATAATTTTTTAAATTAAATTTCTGCATTAATGATAGAATTACAAGGTATCATTAAAGAATTTTTCTGCGTGTAACTGTGAAATTTTTTCGCTGAATCTAATACACAAAGGAGTTATATCTATGCAGGAAATAAATTTATCTGAAATAATAGCTGAAATATTTTCAAAACATCATTGCTCGTTTATGACGGTCAAGCAGGTTGTTTCCAATATGCCGATGCAGTTAAAACGCGATCTTGGAGTCGCTGAACCTCACGCTGCGGTCGAACTTCAAAAAATTTTTGAGCCTATGCTTGATGACAGATATGTTTTTTCAAGACGCGGAACATGGATCTATATTCAAGAGGCGAGAAAACCTGAAGAATTTATCTTCGATGCTTTGAATAAAAGAAAAGAACTCGGAAAAACCGCCGGACGTATCTGGCTGAGTGTTCCGTTTTCAAAAAAAGAATGTTCAAAAATACTCGGACAGCTCGTCAGAGACGGTAAAGTCATTCTCAAACTTGAAGATGATCTTGTGTTCAGGTTTTATCCGGCTGAAAATGCCGAAGAAAATGAAACTCAGAATCCCAGTGAATATACGCTGGAAAATTTTCGCACAGCATTTGACTCGCTCGACAACGGAAGAATTTTTGTGCGAATCTGCGATCTGAGAAAAAAATTAAACTGGCCTCGTAACGTTTTTGACCAAGGGTTGCGCCAGTTTCGTGATGCCGGAATAATTCAGCTTCATGTCGGAGACGTTTCACTGATGACCCGCGAAGAAATTGATGACTGCTTTATAGATGAAAATAATATCCGAATGGGAACGGTAACGTGGCATGGAAAATAACGAAATCCTGCTGAAGCTGAGGGAAAAAAATCCTTTTGCTTCGTCCGCTTCGCCATTGCCGTGGGAAAATGTAAATCCGGATTTATTACAGTTAAGTCGTGAAGCTTCAGAAGAAATTGAACAGCTTATGCGCCATAAACGCAGAGAACCTTCAACTCCGCTCGCAGGTCTTGTGCTTGGCGAGGCTGGGTCGGGAAAAACTCACATGCTGACCAGAATTTTGCGCCGTATGCGCGGAAACTCCCGTCCGGCAGTATTCGTTGCTGTAAAAGCCTTTCGAGATCCGGAAACTGTAACAAAACATCTTCTCACAGAAATTTTTATAAGTCTCAAACGTATTCACAGCAGTGAGCGAACACAGTTTGACATCATAATGAGCGAATTTGCAGAGGCATATAAAGAACGCAGACGGCAGGACGGCTATTCTGACGCTGAAATTTCAAAACTCGATTTAAGAACTCAGCTTGCACGCGACATTCCAAGCTTTGACAGAAATCTTTTGAAATGTCTTGTTACATGTCTGGGGACATCAGACGCTTCAATAAGAAACGATGTGCTTGACTGGCTCAGCGACGGACTTGAAGACGAAGATGCATTGCGCCTCGGACTTCCCGAACGTGATCTGAGTTCATTCAGCGATAAGCGACGTGAACAGGAAGCCGAAAAAATTCTGATTGCTCTTGGAAATATTCTCGCTTACTCGAATGTTTCAATGACAGTCTGCTTTGACCAGATGGACGCAATGAAAGACAGAAATTTAATTTCAGCGTGGGGGAACGTTGTAAGTCTTCTGATGAATGATTTATCGGGAATTTTGCCGCTGTGTTTCGTACGTTCGGAAATCTGGAACGATGTTTTTATACCTGTCCTCGATGATGCCGTTGTTCAAAGACTCCGCAACAATACGATGATAATGCGGACGTGTTCGCTTGAACAGGCAAGACAGCTCATCAAAACGAAACTTGAAGCTGTTTTCAAAGAAGATTCCGAAGAAATTTTTAACTGGCTCATTGCGCGTATGGGCAGCAGTCTCCGCGATGGCTATTCTCCGCGCACTGTCATTGAACTCGCCAATCACGCTGTAACTGCAAATGAACAGATTACGGCTACACCAGACGAAAAATCTGTAACGCCGGCTAATGAAAATAATAAAAATAATGAAGATGATGAAATATTTAACGCTGTAAAAAATGTTTTTGAGGACGAATATAAAAAAGTCGGCAAAGATCCAGGAATATGGCCACCGGACGCTGATCATCTTGCATTTGCGCTTGAATTTTGGCTGAAATCTTTTGACGGTTTTGAATTTCAAAAGAGCAGCAATAAAAAAATGAAACTGCTCGGCAAATATCGCGATTATGATTTTGCTTTCGTCATCGTTACGTCCAAAAATCATGTTGGGGCAATGTCAGGGCTGAAACTCGCAAAAAATTTTCTTGAGGAACACACGGAAGGATTCTGTTGCTACGTTACTGAAAAGAAAACTCACAAGTCGAGCTGGAACAAAACAAACGAGGCTATGCAGGCTTTCAAAAATTCCGGCGGACATGTCCTGATGCTCGATGCTGTAACACGAATCCGCTGGTACGCTCTCACAGCGTTGCTTAATCGAATCGACAACGGCGATGTAAATTTATATCTGGCTTCAGGACACAGGGCAGCCGTTCGCAACGATATTAAAAATTTCGTTCGCAGCATAAAACTCGTTGATTTTCCGTTTAATGTGAATGAAGGGAAAAAAGATTTTGAAGTTCAGGATTCAAGCGAGATTTCAGTATTTAACATTTTGAGCGGAATACTGAAAGTTTCGCCTATGCAGATGTTAAGTGTGAAAAAAGCCCTTGAAATTTTGAATCAGCGCGGAATTAAAATCACCAGAAATGAATTGATTTCATTTTTGAAACGCGAAAAATTTTTCAGGATTTACAACTTTAACAGCACTGATCCTATCATAACGTTGAGAAAAAAAGATTAAAAATTTTCCAAATGCCAGTCGAATGTTATGCAACTGTAAGCGATATTGCACTGTGTCAACGTTGCCCGGCTTTGTTCGCTTACCAAATTCACCGCAACGAAAAATCGGCGTGGCGCATCGGCATTAAAGGCGGCGAAGTTTATGGCTCTGTTTTCCACAAAGAGATTTCGGAAAAATTTTTTAATTTAGCGTCAAATCCCCGAAGCCCTTTTTTTAAGGAAATTTCTTTTGCGGCATCTGAAGGTGCGGACTCGCTTGAAAAAGTCGTGCGCGAAAAATTTTTCATTCCGTTCGTTGAATCAGAGGGAAAAAATTTCACATCAGCCGAGATTCTTGCAATGGCTCAGGCTGTCCGCGTATGGCTTCAGGGAATTTTTATTTTTTTTGAAAATTCAAGACCTGTGTTTATGAAACCTGAGGGAAAACTGTGCGGGTTTTATGATTTTAAAGACGCAAGATTAAATATCTCCGGACGCTATGACGCTCTTATTTTCAATCCTAAAAAAGCCGAAGTCCGTCTGTTCGAGTTCAAAGCTTTCAGAAAATCAGATTTGACAGTGCCGCTTGCACAGAGTTTAATTTATGCGTGGCTGATAAAAAAATCTTCGGGCATAATACCATCTATTGAGATAATATATCTCGATGAAAAACGCCCGGAAATTTTTAATTCAAATATTGTAAAAGATTTAATTCGTTCGGGACTGCCGGGGCTTTTCCGTTCGGTTTTAGATATAATTTTATTGAGGAGGCTGCCTGAGATTATGCACGATAAAAATTTATGCGCGTCATGCAAATTTCAAAACACGTGCAGAAATGACATGAAAAAAATTTTTGATTCAAAAAGGCGCGGTGCGTCAATGATAAGTCTGATGATATTTTTCCTTGCTGCGATTGTAATCACGGCGCAGGTGTTTTTCTTTTCAAATATTTCTGCCGAGTCAGTGAAAGAGGACAGAGATATTCAAAGTTCAAGAATGCAGCTTGCAAGCGTCGTTGAAGACGTAAAAGACCTGTTCAAAAACGACAATGTATCAAGGCGCAACAACTATGATCCAAGCAGTAAAAAAATAGTTTTTTACAGCGGCGAGATAACAGCTGACTATTTAAATTTTTATGACGAATATAAAGTCGGAGATTTCCAAAAACCTCACGGTTCAATGCCGACAGGTTTCACAAAGGTTTTGAGCGTTGACGTGTTCATACTGGATTACACATATAAAGCTCCTGATGATGACCTTGATTACCATGACTTTGCATTGAATTGGGGAAAAATTTCAACGGATAAACGGATTTTTCCGCCGATGGGAGAAAATCATTATTTAATCCGCGTCAGCAAACAAATGCCCGCCGGAAATCGTTTAATGATTCAGGCTTTAATCGAATCTGACGATGATAAATTCATTCAGAAAACATACGAGGAGATCTGGTATCAATGAATCTGTTAAGAATAAAAGCTCCCATAGCTTCAGAAAACTCCGCAGCTATGGCGATACATGATGAATGTCTTTATTTCATTGAACTTGACGGCAACGGCGAACCTCTCAGAAAAATCAGCGTCCCTCTCGCTGAAGGCTGTGTTGTCAACGGACAGATAAAAAGTTTTCCATTGCTCGAAAATGCCTTTGCCGAAATTCACAGGTCGCTCGGAAAAATTCACACGCCTGTCAACATAGGTCTTCCGGAAGGTGAAACGAGAATAATCTTTCCGAATTTTCCGGATATGAGCATCGAAGATATTCGCGGCATTCTGGACGTGAATTTTTCAGAATATTTTCCTCCCTATCAGCGAAACGAAACCGTGTTTGATGTAATAAAAATCCAGACGCCTTCCGACGCGCACAAAACGGAAATTACTGTTCTTGCTGTTTCAGCGCGTATTCAGATAGTCGAACATATATTACAGGCGGCACGCACCGCAGGAATCCCTGTCGGAGCGGTTGAACCTCTGAATTTTGCAATGATACGCGCAATCCCGGAAGCCTCTGAAGGTTTATGTCTGATTGCAGACCGCCATAACATCGCCGCAGTATGGAACGGAGACGGAATCTATTTCCGAACCGGCGATACGCAGCAGAATTTTCAGGATATGCAGAACACTATCCGTTATATTGAAAGCCAGCATCGAAAGGGCATTCAAAAAATAATTCTGCTTGGTCCCGGATTTGATTTTGTTGATTCAGGTTCTGAATCTGAGAGCGGCATGAGAGTTATAACCGAGCCTGACGAATATTATTCAGCACGCGGTCTTGCCATGAGAGATGCCCCCGGTGTATCTTCGCTGGATTTACGTCCGCAGGAGATTATAGAGATTGAACGCCGCCGCCATTCATTCAGTATCAACAGGCTGGCTTTATGGATTCTCATTCTTGCGTTTTTCTGTTTTTCCGGCGGAACGATCGCATATACGCTCATGTGCATTCAGGAAATTAATGACAAGATCGCGCTTGTAAGAACGAGCGTTCAGGATTTGACTCCGCAGAGAATAGCTTTGACAAGACAAAATTCAGAGCTTGAACAGCAGAACGCGCAGACAGAAAAACTTTTAAGATTTCTTCAGGAAGATGTTCCAGTTCTTGAAATTCTGAGAGAGTTTGAGGCAAACGCCGGACACGGGGTTAAATTTGACAACGCGGATTTTTCGCGCACTGCTCCCGGCGGCTTCACAGTAACTCTTGACGGCAAAGCTGAAGATGAACGCACAGTCCTCGCTATGACGGAAGGTTTGAAAAACGGCGGAAAATTCAGCTCAATCAAACTTCCTGTTTCACAGCGCGACCAGACGGGCAGAATAATTTTCAAACTTATTTTAACGATGGGAGAAGTCTCAAGTGAAAGTTAAAAAAATTTTTTTAAATCAGAAAGGTTTTACACTGGTTGAATTTTTGGTTTCTCTGATTGTGATAGCGATCTTTGCGTCTTTTTATGCCGTGAATCTCAGCTCTCAGGAGCAGACGGCAAAGCAGGAAGCTGAAAAAATCGCGGCGTATCTTACAGATCTGACCCGCAAAGCTGACCGCCGGCATATAAGTTTCAGAATTGAAAAAAATTCAAGCGGCATAATCGGCTACTGGGACGGCACGAAAAGTTCATTCGATATTTATTCGACTTCTGACGGGCACCTGTTGAACAAAGATTTTACTATGACAGCAAGCCAAAATGAATTTAACTACAATGCAGAAGAAAATAAATTTACACAGCGCGGACATTTTACGATAACACGCCCTTTAGACGGCAGTTCGTATTACATCATCATCAGCAACGGAAGAATCAGAACGTCAGATAACGATGCGGATGATGTTGATTGATGAAAATAAAAAAAATTTTTCCGTGTTGCTATAATATTTCAAAAACAAACAGGAAGTGCTCAACTTGCAAAATAATTCACGCTCGAAAAATCTTCAGAATGCAAAACCGAAAAAAAACGGCAGACAACGAACAGGAAAATTTTTGTTTTCAGGTTTGATTCTGTCGCTGTTCCTGCTTGTTACAGCAGCCACAGTATATGCCTATTATCTGAAAATCCCTTCGGAATTTTGGGAAGAGATGATACCTATTCCGGAAGGAAATAAAATCAATGTTTCGATTGAAAGCGGAATGACAGCTTCACAGGCGGCAAGGGCGTTTGAAATTCAGGGCGCACTTGAAAAAGGCACTCCCGTTCAGCTTGCACGATGGTTCATAAAATTCGGCATAGATAAAAAAATCCGCGCGGGACATTACAGCGTTGTGCCTTCGGATGCATGGAATTTAGCAAGACAGCTCCGAACGGCAAAACCTGCGTTATTGAAGGCACAGATTCTTCCGGGGCTTGATATTTTCGCGTTGACAGACTCACTTGAAAATCAGGACAAACAGATTACTCGTCAAAAATTTGCCGAGGCTCTTATGCGTGATGACAATTACCCTCCTGCAATGCGTGAATTTCTGAGCGAACTCCCTGATGACGAATACACCCGTTATGTTTTTTTAATGCCTGAGACTTACATGCTCGTTGAGAGAACGGCAGATGAAATTATTAACGCCGCGTCTTCAGCGTGGTGGAAACACTGGAGCGAATTTATAAATCTTCATTCGTTCACGGCGAAAGATTTGCAGGACGCTTCGGTGATTGCCTCGATGATTGAGCGTGAAGTCCTTCACGACACTGAATGCCGGACTGTATCGGGCGTTATTCAGAACAGACTGAAAAAAAACATGCTGCTTCAGATTGACGCAACTGTCGTTTACGCATGGAGACTAAAGGGCAGAAAATTAACGCGGGTTCTCAACAAAGATCTTGAAGTCGAATCGCCTTATAACACATACAGGGTAACAGGTCTTCCGCCGCGTCCTATCTGCGTGCCGGGCATTGAAGCATGGGGAGCAGCCCTTGACCCTGAGAGCAACGATTTTTATTATTATGTCGCAGGCAAAGACGGCTATCATTATTTTGCAAAAAATTACAAAGATCACCTGCGGAACATAAAGCAAGCGCGTTCGGAAAAATAGAGGAGGTTTCAAAATTTTGGGACGCAGACGGAATAATCAGAAAGAAAATCGAAGAAAATTAATTTTAATTTTTTTCATAATAACATGCCTTTATTTTATTCTTGCGCTGTTCGGGAGTTCTCTCACTGGCAGCAGCGGACAGGAATGGGGATTTTATCTCCGCACGGCGTGGGGCGGTGCAGTCATAGTGCCGCTGTTGTTTTTTATATATTTATGCGCGGCAGGGCTGATGAAATTCAAAGTCCCTTATATTCCGCGACAGATTCTCGGAACTCTTCAGCTTTATATTTCGTTTGCTTTTATGCTCGGGCTTCTCAAAGAGACGGGCTGGAACTCTGAATTAACTTTATTTTTGCCCGGAAAATTCGGACAGGGGCTTGCTCATTTTTTTTATCTTAATATCGGCGGATTTTTGACGTTGCTGCTGGTCTTAGGCTCTTTTATGCTGTCGGCGGTCTTTTACGGTTCTAAAATTTTAAGTGTGCAATTTCCGGAATTTTCTCTGAAGGCACTCAAAAATAAAAATAAAACACAGTCCGAAATCATTGACCTCGAAACAAATACTCGCAGAAGACGCAAAACGATCCGCGAATCTGATGAA
>CAJODX010000038.1 GCA_905233295.1 uncultured Synergistales bacterium
TCTGCACGACTGCACGCGGAAAACCCATTAGGGCAAAAACACCCGGACAGCGTGCTTATATAAAAGCCATTCGGGAAAATTTCATTTTATTTGCATCAGGTCCGGCAGGAACGGGAAAAACATATCTTGCCGTATGTGAAGCTGTTTCAATGTTGAAATCAGGGAAAGTCAACCGCGTTGTCCTCGTTCGTCCTGCTGTTGAAGCCGGTGAAAGTCTCGGCTATCTTCCCGGTGATTTAAGAGAAAAAGTCGAGCCTTATGTCCGACCGTTATATGACGCGTTTTATGATTTGCTTTCTCCTGAAAAATTTTTGCGCTATGCTGACAAGGGCGTGATTGAAATCGTTCCGTTGGCTTACATGCGCGGAAGGACTTTGAATGAAAGTTTTATAATCCTTGATGAAGCTCAGAACACAACGCCTAAACAAATGAAAATGTTCCTGACTAGACTTGGCTTCGGTTCAAAGGCTGTCGTTACGGGCGATATGACGCAAACGGATTTGCCCGGCGGTTCACCTTCAGGACTGAGCAGCGTCAGAGAAATTTTGAGCGGTATCAAAGGCATAGGCTTTATGGATTTGAGTTACGCCGATGTCGTTCGGCACGAGATTGTACAGAAAATCGTTCAGGCTTATGAAAAATACGAAAATAAATTATGAAGCATAAAAATAAATTCGGGAAAAATTTTTCCGAAAAAAAAATAAATTTTAAATCCGCGTTACAATTCATTGTGCCTTTAATTTTTCTTCTTGTTGCAGGAATTTTAATCGTTCTTGCTCAATGGGCTGTATTGACTCACCGCGGCGACAGCTTTTCTGTCGGACAGCCTTCACCGGAAACTTACAGGGTTATATCTCAAATGCGCTATGACGATCAGGCTTCAGCAAAATCCCTGCGCTCAATGGTCAATGAGAGTATTCTCGGCGTTATGGTGCGCGATGTTTCGGCAAAGACAAGACTGCAAAGAAGACTTGAAGCTCTTCGCGATATGAAAAACAGCAGCTCAAACGATTCACCATATCTTTCCGTATTTCCGAAGGCTCTGCTTGACGCTGTAAAAAATCTCGGCGATGAGGAGAAAGCGAGAATCCTCAACACAGCATTCCGTGTCGGCAGCGCGTATATTGACAGCATTGAAGCTCAGAAAGTTTTTCGCGGCAACACAACCTTAATGGCAACGATTTTATGGAACGAAATCAACAAGGCTGAACTTCAGTCAAGAGAAGCGAATTTTATTTATCAGATACTGAGCCGCATGGGAAATCTTACCGTCAAGATAGATGAAGATCTGACCGACCTTGCAAAAAAAGCCGCCGGTGAAGAAGTTCCAATCATTGACAGAAAGCTCGAACCCGGAGATGTAATCGTAAGCAAAGGCGATATTGTAACAAGACAGAGCGCGATATTACTGAGACTGCAAGGCTATACTGAAGATGTATTCCCTTACGTGCAGTTAATAATCGTGATTTTATGCGTCCTTGCCCTTCCGCTGTTAATAAATATTCTGAAAAAAGGTGCTGGAGAACATAAACCTACATGGTGGTGCGTTGTCTTCATAATGATAACGTCGTGGTGTTCTGAAGTTTTTGCGGCGCGTCTTGGAATTTACGGTGCCGGAACTCTCGCGGCTGTTACTGTCGCGTATCTGTGTCAGCCCGACTATATTGCGTTCTGTCTTGCTATGTCGGCATCGGGGGCGGGAGTTTTCATCATAACAAGTCAGGCTGTAGCTCATCAGTTTATATTGATGGTGCTGGCGATTTTTACATCGCTGGGCGGCTTTTACATGATGAGAAATTCAGAATCCCGCCGTCAGATTTCGCTGAGAATTTTTATTATGGCTTTTCTTATGACCCTTGTGAAAATGTCTGTACGTGAACTTCAGGGACCGCCTTTTGTCCGCGATAATTTCAGACTTTTTATTCCGCTCGGAGAATTTTGGCAGGAGGCAGGGCTGTTTTTCTTTTACGAAGTCGTTATAACACACGTGAGCCTGTTTATTCTGCAATATCTTGAGGAATATTTAGGAACTCTTTCGATTTTGAGCATTCGTGAAATTTCACACCCGTCCAGTCCTCTTTTGCGCGATCTTCAAAGACAAGCACCGGGAACGTATCAGCACTGTCTGACAATCGCGACTTTAATCGAGGCAGTCGGAATGGAACTCAGAATGGACACGAATTTACTCCGCGCAGGAGCATATTATCACGATATAGGAAAGCTGAGGAAACCTCAGTATTTTGTCGAAAATCAGGGCGGCGGACATAACATTCACGATGAAATGTCGCCGATGTTGAGTTCAATGACAATAATTTCACATGTTAAAGACGGACTTGAACTCGCATGGGAGGCAAAACTCCCGAAACGAATCCGTGATTTTATCGCGGAACATCACGGCACAACAAGCACGAGATATTTTTACAACAAAGCCGTTTCAATGGGAGAAAATGTTGAATGGGATTCGTTCTGTTATCCGGGACCTAAACCCCAAAGCCGCGAAACTGCGCTGTTAATGATCGTGGATTCCGTTGAAGCCGCTGTACGTGCCGCAAATATCCGCGAGATTGAAGAAGATGACACAAACAGAGAAAAAGGCAAACGTCTGAGCGCGATTGAAAAAATTGTGAATCAGGTCGTTACGAGCAAGATTAACGAACATCAGTTTGACAACGTTAATTTTACATTCAAAGATCTGGATTTGATTAAAAAGACTCTTGTATCTGTTCTGCAGTCAATGTATCACACAAGAAAAGTTAAAAAAATAAAGAAAGGTTAGTTTGAATTTTGAAGTTATCATTGAGCATTAACACAGGCGGAGATTCTGAAGACGACAGTAGCGTTTTACCTGAAAAAGCCGCGGAAGTTCTTGAAGGGGAGCTTTCTGAAATTTATCCGGCATCTGAAAATTACGATTTTGCGGAAATATCTTTGAGTTTTGTAACGCCCGATGAAATCCGCAAATTAAATTTTGATTATCGGAATATTGATGAAGCGACCGATGTTCTGTCTTTTCCGCTGATTGATTTTGCTGAAGAAAATAACATCGAAAAAATTCCCGTGCTGGCATTGGGAGATATTGTAATCTGCCGCGAAGAAGTTTCAAGACTTCACCCCGAACTTGATGAACGCGAAGGGATTTGCCTGATGATTGCGCATTCGTTTTTGCATTTGCTCGGCTTTGACCACGACACTGACGAAAAACAGGATTTAATGTGGCGCAGGCAGGACGAAATAAAATCAAAAATTCTTGCTGCGATTGCCTCAAAGGAGAAAAATTAAAATGGCGGGAATAATTTCTGGCTTTGTAATTTTATTTCTGCTTTCGGCGTTTTTCAGCGGCGCGGAAACTTCAATAACAGCGACAGGCACAGGCAAACTCAGAACATTGCAAGAGCAGGGCAAATATAAATTTCTTAATTCAACTTTTCAATGGCTCATAGATGATATGCAGGAGGCTCTGACAGTCTGTTTGATTGCAAATAACGTTGTAAATATTTCGGCTTCGGCTCTGGCTTCGAGCGTTATGCTGAAAATTTTCGGTTCGGGCGCACTTGTTGTTGTCGTACCCGTTATGACTGTGCTGATAGTTATATTCGGTGAAATTTTGCCGAAGAGTGCCGCAATGGTTTACTCCGAAAATGTTTTAATATTTTCCGCTCCGATACTCAGGATTCTGGCGGTTTTAATTTCACCCGCGGCGTGGGTAATGAAAAAATGCGTCAAAGGCATAGGATTTTTGCTTCACCTTGATTTAGGAACTCAGCAGGTTTTCGTTACACGTGATGAAATCGAACAGTTTGTGAAAATCGGCGAGGAAAGCGGTGCGCTTGAAGCCAACGAGCGCAGAATGATTGACGGCATCATAGACTTTGATGAAACACGCGTTCACGAAATTATGATACCGCGCACGGACATGATAGCGCTTGAAGCTGACGATACTTTAGCTGAAGCCGTAAAACTTTTCATTGATGAGGGACATTCGCGAATCCCTGTATATGATGAAAGCCCGGACAATATCATCGGGATTCTTTATGTCAAAGACACATTGAAAAATCTTCTCGATTCGGATTTAACATGCGAAGTCAGAACTTTATTGCGAAAACCTATTTTTGTTCCCGAAACGATCAGGACTGCCGAACTTCTTGAAAATATGCGCCGCGAACATATTCATATTGCAATAATCGTTGACGAATACGGCGGCGTTGCAGGTCTTGTAACGATGGAAGATATTCTTGAACAGATAGTCGGCGAGATTCAAGACGAATACGATCAAGAAACTCCTGAAATCCAGAAACTCGATGACGGCTCTTACATGGTGCAGGGCGCAACAAGTCTTGAAACTATCAATGAAGCTCTGGAAACAGAATTTGAAAGCGACGATGCTGAAAGTATCGGCGGACTCGTTTTAACATTGTCGGGAAGTTTTCCGGAAGCCGGAGAAATTTTTGAATACGGCGGCTGGAAGATAAAAGTCGAAGCTCTCGAAGAACACAGAATAACCCTGCTCAATCTTTCAAAAAATGAATCCAGCCCTCAAAATGAGGAAATTTCTGCAGAATGAAAAAATTTTAAAATTTTAAGGAATATAAAAACATGAATATAAAATTAAAAGATTTATTTTCGCTGATTGGCGTTAATATACCGGAAAAATTCGCCGGACTTGAGTTTCCTTCACATCTTGCCACAGACAGCAGAGATGTTGTAAAAGGCGGAGCGTTCGTTGCTCTTGAAGGTGAAAAAACTGACGGTCATAAATATATTTCTCAGGCTGTCGAAAACGGCGCGGCTCTCGTGATCGTACGGACAGGAAAAAATCCCGGTCTTGATGTTCCTGTTGTCGAACTTGAAAATCCCGAAAGAGATCTGGCACGTCTTGCATCAGAAAAATTGAAGGTTCACGAAAATCTTCAGGAGATAGTCGCAATCACCGGAAGCGTCGGAAAAACAACAACACGCGCTGCACTTCAAACGGTTTTAAAACAGAAATTCATTGTTCACGCTCCCGAAAGAAGTTTCAACACTCTCATAGGCTGCACGGCAACGATAATGGCTATGCCGCTTGAAACTGAAATTTTAATCCTTGAGTTTGGCGCAAACAAACCCGGCGAAATCCGCGAACTCACAGAATATTTTCCGCCTACAATGTCGGTTTTAACAGCCGTTGCTCCTGTTCATCTTGAAGGTTTCGGCGATGTCGAAGGAGTTTTGAACGAAAAACTTGAAATAACACGTTCGCCGGTTATGACAAGCATTGTTTATAACAACGATAACGAGTTATTAAACGAAGCGTTCAAATATGTCGTAAAGTCAATGGGAGTAGGGGAAAGCAAAGATTCAGATTTTGTTATAAGCCACGACACTTCAGATTATAAACTTCCAGCGATGTCATTCGTGCTTGCTCACAGACCGACTCAGGAAATCGCGCGTTTCACCGTGAACATCTGGGGAAAACACAACGCTGTTCCGATTTCACTTGCCGCAGCTGTCGGACATGAACTCGGAATAAGTCTTCAGGACTGCGCGGATTCTCTTGAAAATTTTCATGCTCTTGAAGGTCGCGGGCGAGTGATAATTCTCGATGAAAATAAATTTATGGTTGATGATTCATATAATGCCAATCCAGCGTCGATGTCTGCTTCACTGGAAACTTTTGCAAAAATAAAAATTCCCGGAAAAATCGCGGTTTTAGGCGAAATGCGCGAACTCGGCGAAAACTCCGAAAAATATCATGCCGAACTTGAACCTTTGCTTGAAAATCTCGACTGCGTTATCTTAACGGGCGGAACATGGCGTCAAGCAATGAAAAACGGAAATTATATTTTTGCGGAAAACTGGCAGGAAGCTCTTGAAGCTGTGAAAGATTTTATGTCATCGAACGAATGGCACGGAATTTTAATAAAAGGCTCTCACAGTATCGGACTTGAAAATGTCGTGAAATACATGCAAAAGTCTTCCTGTTTAGGCGTAGGGAGTACGTCATTTCATCAAGCTTAAAATTGCGTTAGGCAGTTGGTTTGCCTGTGCCAGCATGGAGCTCCCGGACTGATTTAAAATCTGGAGTTTCACGAGCTCCATCATCATCTTTGACATGTCGGCATCACGGATTCTGCTCTCGGCGTTTGTGAGGTTGAGGCTTGCTGCCGTTAAATTTTCCATCGTATGTTCAAGAGCGTTTGAGTATGCTCCGATTTTTGCGCGCTGTGAAGAATTTTTGTTAATAGCTGCGTCAATGACACTGATTGCGTATGAAGCCGTTTCTCTGGTCAGAACATTCACCGCCGAAATTCCCAGCGAACTGCATGAAGAGTCTCCAAGCTGTACGAGAAAATCTTCGCCTTCGTTAGCACCTATCTGAAAGATTGTGCTGTTGTCTTTAAGATGAAGGATTGCCGTATAAGTTTCCTCGTGGGAAATTATAAATTCCTTTGCGGCATCGTGCCAGTTTGCCTTAAGCCCAGCCATAGGGTCAACTTCGATGTCAATGTCAGGTGCTATGAAATTTCTGAAACACGGCGAATTTGATTTTATATTTGTTGCTATTGCCGCACCGGAGTGCGCGTCATAGACTGAAGCAGTGTATTCCGTTTCCTGTGATTCCTGAATCGTGTTGAAGCCAAGCGCATTCAGCAAATCTTCATCTCCGGAAAAATATATTTCGCCGGCTTTGCCCGGAATTACCGAACGGACAAGCATAGTAGCGTTAAGGTTATATCCTTTTATATTTGTTGTCATCTTTCCGGAAATTGCATCAGGATTAGATGAAACGTCTATATCTTCTGTATTTTCTTCTTCACTGACAAAATCTTTCTTAAAAACTGATTCCGAAGAATTTTCAGTGCCGTCTGAAATTGTACAGAATTTATCCTGATTGTCGGCGTAATGTCCCTGACCTAAATCGTTTGCAATGGCGTTGTTGATTTTTTTTGCGACATCGAAAATTGTATCATTTTCATAGAGCGTAACGCTGGCGTTTTTTCCATTACCCTGACTGAGTTTTAATGTTTGAGGATGCCGGATAAGGAATACGCCGTCTTCGTTATAAAATTTCGATGTGTCCACAAGCGTTGACTCGCGTGTCGTAACGTTTTCCGTAACCTCTGTTGAGGTTTGAGAAACTTTTATGGCTTTTCGGACATCTATGGTCGGAAGAGTCGGAACTTCTCGAGCTATTGAAGGTGATGAATTTGTAGATGTTACATTGCTTGTCGTTCCCTTTTCACCGCAGCCTATTGACGGAGTTTTATTTTGAATCTGAAATGTATTTGCCGGGTCGATGTAGCCTGATGTAGTTACGGACTTTACTGAAGCATTACTGCTGATTTCGATTTTTCCGCTGTTGAACGTACTGCCGCCGCCTATGCCTGCACCCTGAGCATAATCATAAGAAGTAGTAGATGGCTTGATTGTGCCGGCATTTCCGCCTTTTGCTGTAACAGTACCGCCCGTAATAATAATTTCTCCGGCGTTTGCAGCAGGAGAAGTCGGGATTGCAACAGAACCACTACTCGATATAGGATTAGCTCCTGTTCCGATTCCAGCCGCGCCGATACCTCCGTTTGCCGTAACGTTTCCGCCTTCAATTAAAATTTTTGTGTAGCCGCCGCCTTCAATGTAACCGTTACTGCCGCCGCCTATACCTGCCGCTTCTGTACCGCCGATAGCAACAATAGTTCCGCCCTTTATTGTTATAGTTCCTCCGTTTTCATCATCATTACAGGCGCCGCCGATTCCTGCTCCATGCAAACTGCCTATCGCTGTAAGTTTCCCGCTTGTTGAAAAATCTCCGCTGAAACTGCTTATCGTCAAGTTAGATTTAGTTGATGTCTGAAGCCCGGCTCCATGAACACCTCCCAGACATTCGATAGTATTATCGCCTTTCAGATACATATCAACAGTAGCACCGCTCATATCGAAAGGAGAAAGACCGCTTGTCTGTATGTTGACGTTAGTTAAAATTATTTTTGCTTTAACTCCGGGTTCGACAACAAAACGGTTAGGTGAGACTTTACCGTTGCCGACAATGTTATATTCACCGTCCTGCGAAATCGAAAATACTCCGCCGCGAGAGTCGGTCGTGAATGACCAGCCCGGACCTGAAGTTTGACCTAAGCTGTCGGCGCTTTCATTTATGTTTATTGAATATGGTTCCTTCACTATTTCGTAGCCGTCAATATATTCAATTACGTCCGTTCTTGTTTCTGTGATTCGTTCTTCGTGATATGCCGTTATGATATTGCTCTTCTGAACCTGCGCTTGACCGCCGTTAGCTTCAACTTCGATTCTG
>CAJODX010000039.1:0-8265 GCA_905233295.1 uncultured Synergistales bacterium
TTATTTTAATTTTTATTACAAACGAAAATTCTTTTGCCGCTGTAAACCTTCAGGATATGGACTTTTCACGGGTTAATCCGAAAGTCAGAATCAAAGATATAACTGAAGTCGAAGGCGCAAGAAACAACCAGCTGACAGGCATCGGTCTTGTTACGGGACTTAACGGCACAGGCGATAACTCTCAAATGGCTGTCCAGATGATGCGCAACATGATGAGAAATTTCGGCGTAACTCTCGATGCACGTTCAGTCAGAACACGAAACATCGCCGTGGTCGCGTTGACAGCAAATCTTCCGCCTTACGTCAGACCCGGACAGAATATTGATGTCAACGTCAACACGATGGGCAACGCTTCAAGCCTTCAGGGAGGAATGTTGATTCAATCTCCGCTGCGTGCTGCTGACGGGAGAGTTTACGCGGTCGCTCAGGGACCTGTCATCGTTGGAGGCGTAAGCGCACAGGGTGCAGGAGCTTCAAGAACGCAGAATATTCCTACTGCAGGGCGTGTTCCGAACGGTGCTATCGTTGAGCGTGAAGTCCCGAGCGATTATACAATGGGCGGTCAGGTTGCGCTGCTGCTAAGAGATCCTGACTTCACAACGGCACAGAGAATAGCTGACGCAATCAACAGAGCTTACGGAGTTGTGGCATATGCTGTTGACGCTGCACGGGTCGAAATTAATCTTCCCGGACAGTATGTTCAGGCACCTACGGCTTTTCTTGCGAACATGGGCGGAATCGAAATCGAACCTGACACGAGCGCGAAAGTCGCAGTGAATGAACGCAGCGGCACTGTAGTAATGGGCGGCAACGTCCGAATAAGTTCAGTAGGTGTTGCTCACGGAAATTTAGTCGTTCAGGTCGCAGATGACCCGAACGTCGTTCAGCCCGAAAGTCTCAGCGAAGGTAGCACAGTCGTAACACGCAGATCCGACATTACCGTTGATGAAGAAGGCGGAAGCATGATAGCAATGCCGGCAACTACAACAGTAAGAGATTTAGTCCGCGTAATGAACTCTTTAGGCGCAACACCGCGCGACATAATCGAAATTTTACAGGCTATCGACAAAGCCGGAGCTTTACACGGCGAACTGGTAACAATGTGAAAGGAGAATTTTTTTATGATAAACGGAATCAGCGCATCAAAAATCGTAAAGACAAATATTGATCCAGAAATTCACAAGACTGAAGACGCTCTGAAATTAAAAGAATCCTGCCAGCAGTTTGAGAGCATTCTCTGGTCGAAACTCTGGAAAGATATGAAACAGTCCGCAATGGCAATCAGCGGTGCTGATAAAGAACGCCCGTACAAACAAATGGAAGACTTATCACTCGAAATGGCAACGGACGATTTAGTTGAAAGTTCGGGAGGCGCAGGACTCTGGAAAATGCTCTATGACAGCATGATAGGCAAGGTTGCTGCTGATAAGGAAGCAAAAGAACTCCGTGAAGCAAATGAAAACGCTTCAAAACTTGACGTAACTGTGTGAAAAATGAGAGCGTTCATATTAATTCCGCTTGCTGTATGCGTTTATGAGATTGCAAGTTTGATTTTGCCGCTGAAACTTCCGCTTGGGGGAAGAATTTTGGCGTATCTCGTTTTACTCTCAGGTCTGCTCAAAGGAATGCTGTACCGTCAGACACCGAACGGATTTGAAATCATCGAACTTCCTTATGGCTGTGCGCTGTTTGTTTCGATAGTTTTTAATTTTATAATAGTTGCGTTCTTTATGCTCCTTGTTAAAGACGCGGTTTTTATAATCTGGAAAATTTTTTCGCGCTCAGAGTTTCCCGGCTATTACGCTTCGCTTTTTGTTTTCAGCATTGCGTTCTGCTCGACACTCTACGGAACATATGAAGGTTTGAAACTTCCTCCTGTCGTAACTCACGAAATTTTCATTGAAGGACTCGGAAAAGATTTTGACGGAATGAAAATTGCAATGCTCGTTGACATTCACGCCGATGAATTAACGAATCATGCTGCTGTACAGAAAATTGTTGACCGTACAAACGCGTTGAATCCCGATTTAATTTTGATTCCGGGCGATTTTGTTGACGGTTCAGTGAGAGCGCGAAGCTACGATCTTGCACCGATAAAAGATCTTAAAGCAAAATTCGGCGTGTTGGGCGTAACGGGCAATCACGAATATTATTTTGATTTTCACGGCTGGATGAAAGAAATTAAAAATTTCGGTGTGAAACTGCTGAATAACGAAAATGAAATTTTAATTTCGGGCGATTCAAAATTAATTATCGCGGGAGTTCCCGACATTACAGGCAAAATGATGGGACTGACAGCACCGAATCTTGAACAGGCACTGAAAAATATTCCCGATGCGCCTGTCATTTTAATGGATCACAGACCTGACGCAGCGAGAGAAAATGCAAAATATAAAAATATTGCGCTTCAGCTTTCAGGACACACTCACGGCGGACAGATGCCCGGAATGTATTATATTGTTAAACGCGCAAACAAAGGTTTCATTCGAGGCTGGTATGAAATTGAGAAAATGAAATTGTACGTCAGTCCGGGAACATCGCAGTGGAACGGCTTTGCATTCAGACTTTTCGACCCGTCGGAAATTTCTTTGTTTGTTCTTCGCGTTAAAAAATAATTTCAGTAGTGTATGACGTTTCCTGTTGATTGGATTTTTTCAATGACATTCGCGGCGGCTGGACTTGTGAAAAATTTATACGTGCTGTCCGGCACAAGATTTTTAATTTTTTCAAGTTCGCCGTTTTTTATTGCCTGTCTGACGTTTGATGCGCTGATGACTTCGCCGTTTTCTTCTTTTCTCGGAACGACAATGCACTGAATGCCGTTTTCGGGAAGTTTCTCTTTCATAATTTCGTTGTAAATTCCCGTTACGAGGCTCTTGGGTTCTTCACCGACATAACGTCTGTTAATGCCGAGGGTTTTCGCGATTCTGACAAAAACGCTTAAATCTAAATTTGCGTGGCTCTCGATAACGGCGCTGTCATCTTTCTGAAAATAGCTCGGGAACGTTGCGTTGCTGATGATGTACGGACCTGTGTTGTGATAAATTAAATTTTTTAGGTGCGCTGTGCCTTCGATGATTAATTTTCTGCGGATTTCAAACGGAACGAGCGAAGCATCTTCGCTGACCATGAAAACGTGAAGAAAATCATTTTCCGCGGCGGCTTTTTCGATTAAATACAAATGTCCGAGCGTGAAAGGATTTGCGTTTAAAACGAGCGCGGCGATTTTTTCACCGTCAACTTTTGTTGCGGCGAGTTCTTCAAGATAGCTGCTGAAACCTGCGGGTCTGTTTTCCATGAAGACAATTTGATTTTCAATCCTTACGATTTCATAGAAACCGAGATCGCCGAAAAATTTCGCGGAGTTACATTTTGTGTATAAAAATAAATGAGAAATTTTTCTGTTGTATTCATATTGAACGAGATGAGAAACGATTTCGTTCATAAGACCTTCGCCCTGATGTTCATGGCTGACAGCCATACAGCGCAGTGTATTCCCGAAACAGCTTCCCGTTGCAATAACGTTGTAATCTTCGTCATAAACCGCGCATGTGTAATCAAGATTTTTATCGCGCCTTATGCCTTCCTGCAATAATAATTTTTCGATTGCCGCGTTAGCTCTTTTATCTGACGGATAAACTTTTGAAACGGAATATTCTGACATGAAAATTTTCTCCTTAAAAAATAAAATTCAGGAAGCAGAAAAATTTTTCTTTTCTCTTTATCTTCCTGCTCCCTGTTTGAGTTTTTTCACCTTGAGCCTAAATATTTTCTGAAAAATTCTTCCATTTGACGGTAAAAATCAAATCTGTTTTCTTCGTTCTGAAAGCCGTGCCCTTCATTGTCCTTCACCATGTAAATGACTTCTTTGCCTGCCTTTCGGACAGCTTCGACTATCTGATCCGACTCTGCCTTGTTGACTCTCGGATCGTTCGCGCCCTGAGCAATGAAAAGCGGAATTTTTATATTTTCAGCATGGAACACCGGCGAAATTTCTTCGAGGAGTTCTTTGTCTTTCACAGGATCGCCGACTGACTCGTATTCCATTTCAATCATGGGCTTCCAGTACGGCGGAATCGTTTCGAGCAACGTGAAAATATTTGACGGTCCAACGTAACTCACGGCACAGGCGTATAAATCCGGCGTGAATGTCGCTCCGGCGAGTGCCGCGTAACCTCCGTAGCTACCGCCGAAAATAGCGAGTTTCTTTCTGTCCGCTATACCCTGCTCAACCGCCCATAAAACTCCGTCAGTAACATCGTCCTGCATTTTCTTTCCCCATTGTTTGAAGCCTGCCTGCCAAAAAGCTTTGCCGTAACCTGTTGAGCCTCTGAAATTCACGCTCAGGACAGCAAGACCTCTGTTGGCAAGAAACTGCGCGACTGAATCAAATCCCCAATAGTCTCTCGCGCTAGGACCTCCGTGAGGAATGACAACGAGCGGAAGATCTTTTGATTCAACACCTGAAGGCAGAGTTATGTAGCCGTGAATCGTTAAATCATCGCGGGATTTATATTCTATCGCCTTCATTGATGCCATATGTTCCTCTTTGAGCCATGGTGAAAGCTCCGCGAGTTTTGAAATCGAATTGTCTTTCCTGTCGTAAAGATAATACGCACCGCGTGTTCTGTCGCTGTATGTCCGAATGATAAGGCGTCTTTCATCATCGTCCGTATCTGAAATAACGGCTTCACAGTTAGGGAAAAATCTGTCAATGTCTTTCTGAAGTTCCTCTCTGTCTTTGTCAAAAAATTTATAATGCCGTCTGTCAGTCGTATATGTAACAGCCGTGATTTTTTTCTTTTTCTTTGAGTGGAGCATGCTGCCTACATCGACTTCATCATGTTCAAAGACTAAATCAAGAATTTTATTTTCCTCAGGGTCGAATGTGTATAAAGCCGTTTTGTCCCTGCCGATATTGCTTGCGAGGTACATCATTTTGTTGTCGTATGCGAACATTATGGGGTCAAAAAATTCCTTGAAATTCGTGGTCTTTAATATTCTGAAATCTTCACTTTCATTTGTGCGGTATAAAACACTCATGTTCACACCGTCAGTTTCAAGCGCGGCTCTCAGTTTTCCATCGTGGTCAGTCATCCAGCCTGTGATAGAGCCGGGATTTTCTGCGATTAAAGTTAATTCGCCCGTGTTTATGTCGCACCTGTAAACGTCAAAAACTTCAGGATCGCGCTGGTTCATGCCTATCAACATATGAACGGGATCTTCTTCGAGGTCATCAATGACGCCAGCCTTGACTTTTTCAAACGGAGTAAGATCTTTTGGGGTGCTGCCCTGAAGATCTGTTATGTATATATGAAAATTTTCATCGCCGCCGCTATCTTGGACGAAAATTATTTTTTCGTTGCCTTTCCAGAAAAATCCGTCAATGTCGCGTTCTGTTGCCGAGGTGATTCTTTTTTCATTTCCTGTTTTAATGTCGCGGACGTAAACATTCATTCTGCGTTCCCATGGACGTACAAAAGCAAGTTTCGTTCCGTCAGGTGAAATTGAAAACGCGGCAGATTCCGCATTTTTGAAAAAATCTTCCATCGGGATTAAAGGCGGCAATGCGGCAAATGCTGAAGGACAGTGCGCAATCAGCATAAAGAGTATTATCAATAAAAATATTTTCAAATAAAAGACTCCTTTGTTACCAGAATTTATGAATATTATATAATTAAAAAAATTCGCACGCATCATTAAGGAAAACGGAGCAGAAAATTTTATGACAGCAGAAAATTTTGAAAAAAAAATCCCGGCTCATCTCGCGATAATTCTTGACGGCAACGGACGCTGGGCAAAAAAAAGAAATCTTCCGCGACTCCTCGGACATAGGGCAGGAGTCAGAAGGCTTGAAGACATGGTGAGACTTGTCAAAGCACGAGGGATTCGTTATTTTTCAGTTTACGCGTTTTCAACGGAAAACTGGAATCGCCCTAAAATGGAAGTCGCGGGTCTTATGAGTTTTTTCAGATATTATCTCCGAAAAAAAATCGAGACGATTAAATCTGAAGGCGCTCGAATCAGATTTTGCGGACGTAAAGACAAAATCCCCGAAGATTTACTGGAGCTTATGCAGTGGTCTGAAGATTACACGAAAGACCAGAAAATTCTGGATTTCATTGTCTGTGTAAATTACGGCGGACGCGCTGAAATTATTGATGCGGTGAACGGCTTGATAAAATCGAATCCTGAAACTCCAATTACGGAAGAAGATTTAAGAAAACATTTTTATCTTCCCGATGTTCCCGATCCCGATTTAATCATAAGAACGAGCGGCGAACTTAGGCTCAGCAATTTCTGGCTCTGGGAGAGTGCGTACAGCGAATATTATTTCACTGACACTTACTGGCCGGATTTTGATGAAAATGAACTTGACAAGGCTCTTGAAAATTATGCCGGAAGGGATAGACGTTATGGCGGGCTTAAAAAATAATGCTGACAAAAAAGAATTTCAGCTGCGGACATTCAGCAGTATATTTATCGTTTTAATCGTTCTTGGTGCGATACATTACGGAAAATTCGCGTGGGCTGTTACAGCATCGGTAATCGCTCTGGTTTCACTCTCAGAATATTACAGATTGCTAGCTCACATCAAAGGCATAAAACTTTCGCCGGGTGTAGGCTATATTTTTTCATTGATTTTTTTAATCGCCGCGACGAGTGAAAATGCACAGGCTATCGTCCTCGCTATGATTTTATCTTTATGTGTCTTTGGAGTTTTCACGGTTGAAATTTTCAAAAGACAGATTTTCCGCGGCATCAGCGGTGCTGTTCACAATGCCGGCGGCATTATATCGGGCGTTCTTTACATCACAGTACCTTGGACATGCATGATAATGCTCAGAGATTACATAATAGGTCGTGAAATTTTAATGACTTTATTTTTCTGCACGTGGGCTTGTGATGTCGGCGCGTATATCGGCGGCAAGGCTTTCGGCTCTGTAAAACTCTGTGAATTTGTAAGCCCGGGAAAAACGGTTCAGGGTTTTGTCGCGGGCATTATCGGAAGTCTTTTGGCGAGTGCAGCGGCGATTTATTTTTTCAGTCTTCCCCGTGAGATGATTTACATTGGTTTCATCTGCGGCATTGCTGGACAGGTCGGAGATTTGGCTGAATCTTTAATAAAACGCGAAACAGGTCAGAAAGATTCCGGAAATTTAATACCGGGACATGGAGGAATGCTTGACAGATTTGACAGCATTTTGTTCAATGGTCTTCTTACATATTTAATTTTGAGGATAGTCTTATGATTAATTTAGGAGTTATCGGCGCAACGGGCAGCGTTGGGAGTTCAGTAATGTCCGTCTGTGAAGCTCACCCGGATAAAATTCACGTTGAAGCTCTCGCGGCGAAAAAAAAATCTGAAAAATTATTATCTCTTGCGAAAAAATTCAATGTGAAAAAAATTTTTGCCTACGAAGAAGACGGCGAAGAAGGTCTTGAAAAACTCGTTCGCGATGAAAAAATAAATCATGTTGTCTTTTCTTCTTCGGGAACGGACGCAATAAAATCTTTATGTTCAGCATTGAAAGAAAATAAAACCGTTTCACTCGCCAACAAAGAAAGCATTGTCGTAGCAGGACGCTGGGTTATGCCGCTGATAAAAAATCCTGAGCAGCTCAGACCCGTTGACAGTGAACACAACGCAATATGGCAGTGTCTTCACGGCGAAAATAAAAATTTCGTGCGGAAAATTTTTCTGACGGCTTCGGGAGGACCTTTCAGAAATTTTTCGTATGAAGAGTTAAAACGTGTTACGCCGGAAATGGCTTTGAAACATCCTGTGTGGAACATGGGTGCAAAGATAACGATTGACAGTGCGACTTTAATGAACAAAGGCATAGAGTTAATCGAAGCGATGATTTTGTTCGGACTGAAAGAAACTCAGGTTGACGCGCTTGTTTCGCCGGGATCTTTTGTTCACGGTCTTGTTGAATTTGAGGACGGAAGCGTGAAACTGCTTGCCGCCGAGCCTGATATGAAACTGCCAGCGGCATCGTGTCTTTTCTGGCAGGAGAGATTTTTTCCATCGCCTGACTTCAAAAGACCTGAATATAATCTCCGCGAAATAAAATTTTATGAACCTGACGAGAAAAAATTTCCTGCGATTCGTATCGCTCGCGATGTTATGAAAAAAAAGGGCGCGTATCCTGCTGTTCTTGTCGGAGCAGACGAAGCCGCCGTAAATCTGTTTCTTGAAAGAAAAATTCTTTTCACGGACATTTCAGCCCTTGTCGAGGAAACTTTGAGCGCGTGGACTTT
>CAJODX010000039.1:8390-16404 GCA_905233295.1 uncultured Synergistales bacterium
AAAATTTTCAGCACAAGAGTCCATAAGAAAATCGTGAAAACTGAAATTACCGTTGTCGCGCAGACAAGCTGACCTGCGAGTTTCCCGTCCGCTCCCATAGCTACAGCCATTGGATAAGACGCGACTGCTGAAGGTGCTGCGAAAATTATCATCATTGCACAAAGACTTTGATCTCTGAAACCGGCTAAGATTGAAACCGGCATAAATATCACAGGCACTAAAAACATTCGCAGAAATATTCCCCACGCCAGCAGTTTTTTATCGCCGCCCGAAGCCATTTCAAGTCCGACACCGAGCGAAATAAAACTCACGGTCGTTGTGGAGTTGGCAACGCTGCGTACCGTCGCAAAAACAGGACTCGGCAAAGAAAGATTCAAAATTTTGAAAGCAAACGCAAAAATCGCGCCGATTATCATTGGATTTTTAAGGACAGCGGCAAATAATTTTACGAAATTCGCTTTGCCTGAACGGTTTAATTCAAGAATGACCGCCGCAAAAATATTTATCGCGGGTATCACGAGAACTCCGAGCATTATGACAATGCCTGCGCTGCCTTCACCGTAAAGAGCCTCTGTAACGGCAACACCGAACAAAATATAATTTCCGCGCCCAACCGCTTGTCCTATGACCGAAGATTTATTGCCGTCGGGCGTGAGAAGTCTTGGAAAATAAATGCAGAAAGTAAAAATTACGAGCAAAGAAATTCCCGCGAAAATCATTTCTTTCACTAAAAAGCCTTGCGAGAAATCCATTTCGTAAATATTTTTGAACAGCAGCATGGGCATGAAAAATCTGAAGATTATCCTGTCAAATTCTTTCATTGAAGGACGCGTTATCCAGCCTTCTGTTCTGGAAATCCAGCCAAGCAGCATTAAAATTATCATCGGTACAACAACACGGAGCGATGCAAAAAAACTTTCAGCCATTAAAAATTTACCTCCCCTGTGTGAGATTCTGCTGAATCTTTTTGAAAAATAAATACATCGTTACAAGAATCGCAGGAAGCGAATAAACCTGCTGAAGCAGAAAAAAATTCCACGCCGTACTGCCTGCGAGAATTAATATAGGCAGCAAAGGCGGAACAATCTGTGAAATTTCCATTAAAATAAAAAACAGAAAACCTGTATGTCCCTGCGGAGGTACAGCCTCCCAGATTTTTATGAATATCAAAACGGCGCAGACATTTCCAAGCGTAAAAAATCCGGGTATTCCTATCCAGCGTAAATCCCATAAAATTCCTCCGGCAAATGCGCTCCATATTGCACGGAGATTTACATCGCTGCTGTCATTGAATGAAAGATTATAGACAAGTCCAAGCATAAAAAGTCCCGGAATGTGCATCTCTCCGCCGTTGAGTACTGTGAGAAAATCCTGAATCAGCCATAAAATTATTAAAAGCATTTCACAAATCAATAATTAACCGTATAAAATTTTGACATATCAACACCAGGCTCTATTTTATACGTTGCATAGCCGTCCGACCCAGAAGAAATTTCTCCGGCGATCTTTCCAATGGGAAGTCCGGGCGGAAGCTGTTCGCCTATCATTGCCGTGCTGACTCTCATTCCCGTTTTAACTCCGCGTCCGGCTGGAATGTAACGCAACAGCACAGAGCCTCCTCCGTCTCCGACAATAACTCCGAGTTCACGTGTTTCTTCTATTACAGCAGGAATCATAAAGGACGGCGATGTTATCAGCTCAGCCCATGATGACATCGTTGAAACAGAACTCACACGACCGAGCAGATAGCCGTTATAAAAAATCGGAAGTCCCTGAGAGATGCTGTCAATCTCGCCTTTGTCGATTCTGATTTCGTTCCACCACGACATTGGCGTGCGCAAAGCCACTCTTGCTGTTTTTCTGTCAGGCTTTATATCCTCAGAATAAATTTTTTCGCCGATGAGTTTTGCAAGGTCAATACGAAGGCGGGAATTTTCCTCACGGAGTTTTATGACTTCGGCATTCAGTGAATTTTTATCACGCGACCATGAACGCCATTCCAAAAATACATCACGCATAATGACAGCAGGATATTCCGGAATAAACAGCAAAGCCCCCCAAAGATCGACAATGTTTTTTACAAGTCCAAGCCCGGAGCTTATCCCCAACAAAAATAATGCCAGTATCAAAGCCGCAAGACCGTGTACAAGCTCTCTGGTCGTGTTTCGAGTGCTGTCCATTCAAAAAAATTTTATTTCGAGCCGCCGACGGGCGTTAAAGCTTTGCGCATCGAGGAAATATCATCGAGAATTTTTCCAATGCCCAACGCAACAGAAAATAAAGGTTTTTCAGCTACAACAACAGGCGTGTTGATGGCACGGGACAATCTTTCGGCAAGTCCGTTCATTAACGCGACACCTCCTGTCATAATAACGCCTCTGTCAACAACGTCCTTGGCAAGTTCGGGAGGAGTTTTTTCGAGTGCGACCTTCACCATGTCTTCAATGCCCGTAAAAACAGATCCCATTGCTTCACGAACCTCTATTGAAGACACCGTGCAGCTCCTTGGAAGTCCGTCTGAGAGGTCGCGCCCTTTTACATTCATTTCGAGTTCTGTTTCCATAGGCAGAGCAGAGCCTATTGTATTTTTAACTTCCTCGGCTGTTATTTCACCTATCAAAAGAGCATAACGCTGGCGAATCATATTAATGATAGCGTTGTCCATCGTCCGACCGGCTGAACGCAATGAACTCGTTACGACAATGCCCCCGAGTGAAATGACGCTAACTTCGCTCGTGCCGCCGCCAATGTCGATGATCATATTTCCGTTAGGTTTGTTGATTGGAAGTCCGACACCTAAAGCCGCGCTGATGGGTTCTTCAACGATATACGCCTCGCCTGCGCCCGCTCCTAATGTTGCGTCTATAACGGCTCTGCGTTCAACACCTGTTACCTCGGCTGGAATTGAAATAACAACTCTGGGGTGAACAATGAAAGAATTATTTGCGCTTACACGTTTAATACAGTGGCGCAGAAGTTCCTGCGTCATATCAAAATTTGCAATGACTCCGCCTTCAAGAGGCCAGACGGCTTCGATACCGCCCGGAACTTTTCCTGACATTGCCTTTGCGTCATGCCCGACCGCAATGATTTCATAATTTTCACTGCGCGGAAATTTTTTCGTGGCAACAGCAGACGGTTCACTGAATACTATGCCTTTATCTTTTACGTAAACTACTGTATTCGATGACCCAAGGTCGATACCGACATCAAGTCCCATCATTCCAGAAAACATTTTGAACATTTTTTTATAAACCTCGCAAGATGCCCTTCCGATTTCACCAACGGAAGATGAATTGCTTTCGACATTATATAATAAGCAAACTGAAATTCGCGAAAAAAATTTAAAAAAAATTTTTTATGTAATTTAGCGGAAAAAAATCGTATAATTAACGGAAAATTTTTTGGAAGTGAATTAATTGCGATTTTTAGGCTCGCTTATAAAATATTTTATATATCTGTGTGTAATCTTGATTGCTGTTGGGGCTGCGCTGTTCTGGTTCGATACAGGCTCGTGGCTTGTTTTGCCTTTGGCGCGGAGAGCTGGGAATTTTTTTCTCGATCCTCTGAAACTTGAAATCGAAAATATTAACGGATCTGTTCGCAACGGCTTTGCTGTTGAAGGAATAAAATTAATTTCGGGCGATGAAGATTTATTTGCGCTTGATCATGCTGCTGTAAGTCCTGACTGGGATTTAGCCTTGAAAGGCATGGACGGTGCGCCTTTTATAAAATATCTGAACGTTCGCGGAGTGAGTTCCGATTTAGATAAAGTTACGGCACTCGCGAATCATTTTGCTGCACACGAGAAAGCCGAAGCTGAAGAAGACGAAAAAGAAACGCTGAATTTAACTCTTAATCCGTTTGACCTTTCAATCGAAGACGTAAATTTCGGAACACCTTACGCAGATTTAGAACTTTCGGCACTGACTTTTGACAAAGCCGGAAATTTTTTTCTCGATTCAAAAATTATTTCAGGCGAAAATATTTTCCCGTTTAAAACCAACGCACTCGTGAATTTGAATCCGATTGAAATTTTATCTTCAGATCTTTTCATTGGCAAAAATTCAAAAGGATCTTTAACCGCAGCTCTTGAACCTTTGAAAGCCGATTTGAATCTTTCAGCATTATCGCTCGATGAGTTATTAAAATTCGCGCCGCCCATTGACATAAAAATTTCAGGACTTCTCGATTCAAAAATTTCCGCTGAAGCTGACGGGGATTTTATTAAAGCCGCCGGAGTCGTTTCAATGCCGGAAGCCGAAATCATGGACATTCCTCTGAATTTCAAAATCCCGTTCACGTGGGACGGTGAAAAAATATTTTCTCTCATTGACGCGGTATTGAACACTGAAGCGGCAAAATTAAATCTCAGCGCGTCCGCAGACATTTCCGATATGAAAATTTCAGCGAAAGGCTCTGCAAAAAATCTTTCCTTAACGGAGATAGGCTCGATGTTTGCGCCTGACCTTAAATTAAAAGGCACGGGCGGCAATGTTGATTTTGACATTGACGCAATCGCGAGCGGAGATATTCTCTCGAACACACGCGCGGACATTCATGCAGACATGCCTTCGGTTTCGGCAATGGGAATAAAAATTCTGGAAAATCTCGCGGCAAAAATAAAATTAAACCGAGCTGAAGCTCCAAAACTTGACGTTAGCGGAAAAATTTTCGGAGGAAAACTGTTCGCACGCGGCGAGGTAACTCAGGATTTCAAGCCTCAGGCTGTTGTTTCACTCGTGAATGTTGACGTTCCGACTCTGCTCGGCGTTTTTCCGGAAGCTGCAAAGTCTGTTAAAAAACCTTCGGGCAAAATCACTCTCAGGACGATAATTTCAGAAAATCTTAACGTCAATACAACTCTTACATCAGATAAACTCGCGGCAAACGGTGTCGCACTGTCCAACATAAAGGCAAACGCAAATTACAGCGCGTCAAAAAATACAGCCGAACTTGAATCTTTCAGCGCGAATTTAGGCAAAGGCTTGATAACGGCATTCGGCGGAGCTGACCTCAACACGGGAAATTTCAGCGCAACCGCACGGACAGAAAATTTAGACCTGCGAATCATTCCTGAGTTAAAACAGGTTATGGGCGTTTACAATCTCGAAGCCAACGCGTCCGGAAATTACAATGATGTTAATAAAATAAAAGCCAACGCTGTCTTAAACGCGCGCAACATCGGCTATGCCGGAATGAAAATAGGAAATGTCGATTTGCCTGTGAGTTACGCAAACAATATATTGAATATTTCAAATGCAAAAGCGAATCTTCCCGGCGGCACGTTAAATCTTACAGGGAATGTAAACTTGAAAAACACTTCAAATCCTGCCTTTGATCTTGCGGCTTCAACACGCGGAATAAATCTTGCTGAAACTCTCAGGGCTTTTAATCTTCAAGATAAAAACATGCCTGTGTCGGGAAAAATTTCGGGTGCGGCTAACGTGAGGGGAAATTTGAAAAATCCTTCGCTCAACGCAACACTGAGAGCTGATAGCGTCAAAGCTGGAAATCTCGTGAACATGCCTAACGCTGTCATCGAGGCAAAAGGCGATATGAAAAATATAACGCTGACGAAACTCGACGCAAAAGTCAACGATGCTGACATCAAAGGCTTCGGCTCTGTTGCAATAAATCAGAAAAATTTCAACAACAGCAAAGTAAATCTTTCTGCAAACGTAAAACATTTTGACATTAAAAAAGCTTTGAGTGCCGCAATGGGAAATTCGCCTGTTGACGGACTTATAGACGCGAGCGCAAACGTCAGAGGGACAATCGCGAATCCCGAAGCCGAATTAAAAATCGCGCGTCCGATTTTCTACGGCAAAAATGAAATTCGGGACATCAGCGTGAAATTAAATTCGCCGGAATTAAATCACTATAAAATCAACGCCGGAGCAAGAATCGCAAACTTCAAGCCCGAAGCTGACATTGACGTAAAACAAAACGCCGGTGTCTGGTTTTACCGCGTTGACACAAAGCCCCTCGACATTAACAGTGCGATTGAAACTCAAATGCCGGATATGTCGGGAATGGCGAAAGGTTTCGCGAAAGTCAGCGTAACGGGAAACACGAAAGCAAATTCAAATATCAATATCAACGCATCCGCAAAAGAAATTAAAATCATGGACAAAATGAGCGTGAAAGATATTTCGCTGCCTGTCGTTTACTCCCTTGCGAAAAATAAAATCGAAATGAAAAACGGCTTTGCAAAACTCAGCGAAGGTGAAATTAAATCCGGACTTGACGTTGATTTAACGAAAAAAATTTTTAACGGCAAAGTCAAAATTTCCGATCTGGATTTCGGAAAACTCGCCGCGCCGTTTATGCCTGAGGGTGAACTTGTAGGCAAAGTCAGTGCTGAAGTTACGATGAAGGGCGGTTTCGGAGTTATGCCTACGAGTTTTGCGAACGGAAAATTTTCAACTACTCCGGGCTATATTCACAAGATGAGCATAATCGACAAGGTTACGCCGACGAAAAAAATAAGTTTTGAAAAAATCAGCGGCTCTTTCTTTTGGGACGGCAACGACGTTTTTCTGAATCCGGGCACTGGCGCAAAGGCAGGAAATGATGAACCTCTGTACAGATATTTTAATATCAACGGCTCGATGGGGATTCCCGGCAAAGGTTTAAGACTTCTCTGTGAGGGAAGATTCGATTTGAAAATTTTAGATCAGCTGCTCGGTGCAATGAAAGGAGTTTTTCAATATATGACCGGCAATCTTGCTCAGGATATTTTGAGAGATGCTGCCGGACGTGTGCTTGGACTTAAGCGCAAAGATTTTCAAAATGTTTCGTTTACGCTCGCGAACTCGTGGAACGCGCTGAGACTGCTGAATATGAAAATCACGAAACCCATAGAGGATTTTCTGCCGATTGACATGCTCAACAAAGACGAAGAAAAACAACGCGATGATACGCAGTTCAAACTGAATCTAAAAATTCCTGTCGGCAAAGGAGATCCGAGCATTGAGGAAGAATCCGCCGGAGATCAGTTCAAGCAGCAGTTGATTGATAATCTGTTTAATATCGGACTATGAAAAAGGAGCGGTTATTATGTTGATTTTTCCGGCAATAGATTTATATCAGGGTCAGGCAGTAAGGCTCTTTCAGGGCGATTACAATAAAATGACCGTCTATGACACAGAGCCTTTAAACACTGCGAAAAAATTTGAGGATTCTGGTGCGCAGTGGCTTCATGTTGTGGATTTAGAAGGCGCAAAAACAGGCACGGCAGCAAATCTTGAAACGATAACAAAAATAATTTCATCGTGCAGATTAAAATGTGAAGTCGGCGGCGGCATCCGCAGCATGAAAGCCATTGAGTGTTACATAAACTCCGGAGTTTCGCGCGTGATTTTGGGAACGGCAGCTGTTACAGAAAAAAATTTTGTTGAAGAGGCTGTGAAAAATTTCGGTGATAAAATCGCTGTCGGCGTTGACATTAAAGATGGCAATGCTGCAATCAGAGGCTGGCAGGAAAAATCCAATCTCGAAGCAATGGATTTTTGTAAAAAAATGCAGGACATCGGCGTGAAAACTTTGATTTGCACCGACATCTCAAAAGACGGCGCAATGAAAGGCACAAATATTTCTCTTTACAAAAATCTCGCCGATAAATTGAAAATCAATATCATTGCGTCAGGCGGCGTGAGTTCGCTTGAAGATGTTACAGAACTCGCAAAATTAAAACTTTACGGCGCAATAATTGGCAAAGCGTACTACACAGGCGCGATAAATATAAAAGAAGCGATAGAGGCTGCAAAATTATGATAACAAAAAGAATCATTCCGTGCCTTGACGTTAGGGACGGACGCGTGGTCAAGGGCGTAAACTTTGAAAATCTCAATGATGTAAACTCTCCCGTTGAGCTTGCAAAATTTTACAGCGATAATGGAGCTGACGAGCTTGTTTTTTATGACATCACGGCATCATCGGACGGAAGAAAAATTTTTACGGAAATTTTGAGAGAAACCGCCAAAAATGTTTTTATTCCGTTAACAGTCGG
>CAJODX010000039.1:16462-22851 GCA_905233295.1 uncultured Synergistales bacterium
GGCGCGATTAAAAATCCTTCGTTAATCTCCGAGGCTGCGAAACTTTACGGCTCACAGTGCGTTGTAATCTCTGCTGATGTTAAACGTGTTGACGGTGAATTTCACGTTTTTGCACGGGGTGGGCGCGATGATACGGGCATTGAAGCAATCGGCTGGATAAAAAAATGCGTTGATAACGGCGCGGGTGAAGTCGTGTTAAATTCAATCGACACTGACGGTGTGAAAAAAGGTTTTGACTTGGAAATGTTAAAAGCCGTCTGCGATGTCGTGAATGTTCCTGTAATAGCATCAGGCGGTGCAGGGTGCATTGAAGATTTCATAACGTTATTCAAAACTGTTCCGAACGTTGACGCAGGCTTGGCAGCTTCGATTTTCCATTTTGGAGAAGTTTCGATAAAAGATTTGAAAATTCAAATGAAAAACGAAAATATTTCCGTCAGACTGTGAAACACCGCCACTTATGGAAGCGGCGGCTTCCTAATTCTATAAGTAAAATAATTCAATTTCAGCCCAAGTCTTTTTCGCTGCACCTCCGAGAGTTTTGAAATATTCATCGCAGTCTTTCAACGCTTTTGTTACTGCAGCAGAATCCAGACGCTCCTCCCATGCGCGGGCAAGTTCAGCATCGCTACTGACACGTATTGCCGCCCCCATCGCGTCCATTCGTTCAGTGTCGGGAAAATCCGTCATACACGGACCGTGAATAGCTGGAAGTCCGAACAACGCAGGTTCAAAAGGATTTTGTCCGCCTTTTTCAACAAGACTTCCGCCAATGAAAACAGCATCAGCCGCAGCGTAAAGGTCAAATAAAATTCCGATTTTGTCAACGACAATGACATCGAGATTTATTTTTTTACGGTCGGGAGAAATCCGCGACAATAAATCAGCGTTGAGTTCGTGATACGGCAGAACAGCGGCAACTGTCATTAAAGCTCTGTCAGGGTGTCTCGGAACAATAATGAGTCTTGCGTCAGGAAATTTTTTGCGGACGATTCTGAATGCCGAAATAACAATTTCATCTTCACCCGGATGCGTGCTGCCGGCAACAAAAAGAGGCGCATTATCTCTACGAAGCCATTCCCATTTTTCCGGACCTGTAACTTTACGCCGGTCTAAAAGAGCGTCAACCTTGCAGTCGCCTGTTACAACGATTTTTTCGTCAGGAACTCCCAACGTTAAAAATTTTTCGCGGTCATCTTCAAAACGAACCATTATTTTGTCAAGACATTCAAGAACGCCCTGCCAAAAATATTTAGTGCGTCTAAGACGTTTGAAACTTTTTTCTGAAATTCTTCCGTTGGCAAGAAACGCGGGAATTTTTCTAGCCTTCAGCTCAGCGAGCATCTCCGGCCACAATTCCGTTTCCATAGCGATATAAATCGAAGGTTTTATATTATCCAGAGCGCGTGTTACGAATTTTCGCGAGTCTAAAGGTCCGTAAAAAATTTTTGCGACACTCCCAGACAATAATTTTTCAGCCATGTTCCGACCCGTTGATGTTACTGTCGATATGACACATGGAAGAGGACTTTTGCTTTTTATTCTGCGGATAAGGGAACTCGCCGACTGAACCTCGCCGACCGATACAGCGTGAATCCATATCGCGCCTTCAGGAACGCCTGAGATTTCGCCTAGACGTTCGGAAATTTCGCCTTTATATTTTCGTTTTAAAAATTTAAGTCCTCCAAGTCTGAAAAAATTTTCGATGCAGAACCTGTAAACAGCCATTCCGGCTTTATAAAAAAATTTTTTTGATTTCATAATAACTTCAATCCCGCAAAAGAGGTAAACGTTTTTTCACTCCTGCGACAAACTCCAGTGATATAAAACACGAAGAGAAATAAAATTCTCGAAAAAATATTTATCGTTCGGTAGTTTTATCTTTACATGTATTTTATTATGCCGCAGCTTTATATGTCAACGCTTGAGAGAGATAATCCAAATATAAATAAAATAAAAATATTTAAATTAAAAAAAAAAGCCCTTGCCGGTTTACGACAGGGGCAGAATTTTTTTTGTTATTTCCTGCGGTATTTCGTTAAGTCGATTGCAACAGCAACTGCGATGATTACGCCCTTGATGACCTGCTGCCACATCGGCGAAACGTTTATAAACTGAAGACCGTACTGAATAACCGTGAAGATCAAAACGCCCATCACAATGCCGCCGACTTTTCCGATACCGCCGCTCATTGACACTCCTCCGACAACGCAAGCCGCGATAGCGTCAGTTTCATAACCGTTGCCGTAGTTGTTCGTAGCTCCGGCTGTACGTGCAGCTTCGAGAACTCCTGCTATGCCATAAAGGAACGAAGCAAGAATAAATATGAACATAATATTTCTGAAAACGTTGATGCCGGCGACCACTGCTGCTTCACGGTTACCGCCGATAGCGTAAACGTTTTTGCCGAAAACTGTTTTATTGAGAACAAACCAGATTATTACGCAGATTACTAAGGATATAGGAATTAAAATTGAAATTCCAGGGAAGCCCGGATAAATTCCCTGAAATAATCTCATCTGCCCAATCTGTGCAAAGTCAGGTCTGATACCTCCGATAGGCTGTGAATTGTTGGGCGGCATATCGAAGTAAAGAGAGCAGGCTCCGTAAATAATAACTTGCGTTGCCAGCGTCGCGATGAACGGGTGCATTTCATATTTTGCTACGAGGAAACCGTTTAACGCGCCGAATAGCATACAGGCAAGGACAGCTGCGGCTATTGGTATCCATATAGATACTTGCGGTAAGTCAGGGAAGAAACGATTTGCGTACGTAGCTGTCTGCATCATTGAAGCTGAAATTACAGCCGATAGTCCCACCATACGACCTGCACTGAGGTCTGTACCGGCAATCAATAACGCAAAACAGATTCCCAGAGCCATTATCAATTTCGTTGATGACTGTGTGAGAATGTCAAGCGCAACTCGAATCTGCATGAAACGCGGCTGTAAAATGCAAATTACAACGACGAGTACGAGCATTGCCAGCAAAATCGCGTTGTTCGTGAGAAATTCTCCGAAAGATTTACTGCCGAGATCTAAATCATCTTCGGACTTTGCCTTTGACATAAAGCCCTTGAGAGCAAAGCCGAGACCGATGAGAATTAAAAATACCGGAAGGTCATAAATTTTTCTGTTGAGACCGAGAGGCTCTTTTGCAAAATAAAGAATTATTCCCAGCGCAAGGACTACAAGTCCTCCGACAGTGAACAGTTTTTTTGTTTTTGAAACATTTTCTGCCATGATAAATTTTTTTCTCCTTTCGTTAATTTACGCGGCGTTTTCTTTATGTCCTGCAAACTGTGTTGCAAGTGCCATAATTTTTTCCTGAGTATATTCGCCTTTGTTCAAGAAACCCGTTACGCGACCTTCGCACATTACCATAATGCGGTCTGACATTCCCATGAGTTCGGGCATCTCCGACGAAATCATTATGATTGAGCGTCCGAGCGAGATCTGTTCAAGCATGATGTTGTAAATTTCATATTTTGCTCCGACATCAATGCCTCGTGTAGGTTCATCGAGAATCAGAATGTCCGAGTTTGTGAGAAGCCACCGCGCAATTAAAACTTTCTGCTGGTTTCCGCCGGAAAGATTTTGAATCAAAGTCTGAAGGCTCGGTGTCTTGACGTTCAGCTTTTTGCACTCTTCGCCAGCGTCGATGCGCATTCTTTTTTCATTCAAAATTCCGAGACTTGCATAATTTTTCTGATTCGCAATGACCGTATTTTCAAGAATGGGAAGAATCCCGAAAATTCCGGTTGCTCTGCGTTCTTCAGTGAGAAGGGCAAGACCTTTTGATTTTGCGTACCCAGGATTTTTGTTTGTATATTTCGCGTTGTTCAGATAAATTTCGCCCGAAGCTATGCCGCGAAGACCGAAAAGAGCTTCGACAAACTCTGTTCTCTGTGCGCCGACAAGTCCGCCTATGCCTAAAATTTCCTGTTTGTGAAGTTCAAATGAAACGTCTTGGAAAGATTTTTTCAAAGGCGATGAAACGTGTTCAACCTTCAGGACAACTTCATCGCTCGGCTTGCCTTCACGCGGCGGGAACTGATTCGTCATTTCGCGCCCGACCATCTGTTTAATAATAAAGTCAATCGTGAGTTTTTCGCCTTTATCGTCCGTTACAGGCCACGTGCCGACATACTGTCCGTCGCGCATTATCGTAACCTCATCGGAAATTTCGAGAATTTCTTTCATCTTGTGGGATATATAAATGAAAGCAACTCCCTGCGCCCTTAAACGGTTGATAATCTTGAAAAGATGTTCGACTTCCCTGTCTGAAAGAGATGACGTAGGCTCATCAAGAATGATAATCTTCGCTTTCATATCGACAGCACGCGCAATCTCCATCATTTGAAGGATTGCCGCCGACTGTTCGCCTGCGAGCGCAAGAGGGTCAACGTCAAGCTCAAGGTCTTCAAAAAGAGCTTTCGTCTTGTCATACATGGACTTATGGTCAACAACTCCCATATGACCGGGGAATCTTCCAAGATAAACATTTTCCATAACGGATCTGAATCTTATCGGGTGAAGTTCCTGATGCACCATTGCAATGCCCTGATCCATTGCCTGACGTGCCGAATGAATATTTACCTTTTTGCCTTCAAGGAAAATTTCGCCGCCGTCTGGATTGTAAATTCCGAAAAGACATTTCATCAGCGTTGACTTGCCGGCGCCATTCTCACCCATGAGGGCGTGAACCGTTCCGGCTCTGACGTTTAAATTTACGTTGTCGAGAGCTTTAACGCCGGGGAAAGTCTTTGTGATGTTTTTCATTTCGAGTAAAAAACCGCTCACTTTTTCTCACCTCTCGTAACTTTCTGGTAAGGAATCCAGATATATTTGTTATCTGTAACCTCATAGCCGATGGATTTGACATCGCCGCCCGATGCAAGAGCGTTTGCAAGTCTCACAGCGGCTTTACCCTGATTGTCAGCGTCATTCAGGACTGTTCCGAGCATTTCGCCTTTGTCCATTGCGTCAAGGGCTGAAGCGTTTGCGTCAACTCCAACGACAGGGATATAAAAATCTTTATCGCCTTTGTTGTAATCGCTGTTCTTGAGTGCTTCGACCGCACCGAGAGCCATTTCGTCATTGTTTGCGATGACAGCTTCGATATTTTCCGGACCGATTGACATTGCAAAACCGTTCATAATGTTCATAGCCTGAAGTTTGTCCCAGTTGGCAATGGCACTTGCGATTTCAACAGGTTCAATACCAGCGTTTTTAATAGCTTCAACAGAATATTTTGAACGCAAAATCATATCCTGATGTCCGTTCTGACCTTTTAACATGACAAACTGAAGTTTGCCGTCGTGATTTTTATCGGCTTCGGGGTGCGACTTGAAATATTCAGCTATAAGCTCTCCAGCTTCAATGCCGGACTCTTCGGCTTTTGCTCCGACATAGTAAGCTTTTTCATAAGAATCTAACATTTCGGAAGCCGGCTCTCTGTTGATAAAAACAACGGGAATTCCTGCGGATTTCGCTTTGTCGATAACAGGCTGTGAAGCCATTCTGTCAACGGGATTGATGATCAAAACATTAACGCCTTCAGCAATGAAATTTTCGATTTGTTCATTCTGAGTTGTCTGGTCATCGCGTCCGTCAGCCATTTCGATTTTTGCGCCGAGTTTTGCAGCTTCATCTCCCATAGCGTTTCTGAAACGGAGCATAAACGCATCGTTGAATCTGTAAATGCACGCGCCTATTTTGATTTCGTCAGCGTTTGCAAAAGCCGTGAATGAAAAAATTAAAAGGAAAGTTAATAAAATTAAAAAAAGTTTACGCAAGAAAAATTCACCTCTCGTTCTGCAATTAAAGAAACCCCCGCCAAAATTTTAAATTTCAACGGGGGCATTGAACTTCAAAATTTTATTTCATGAACTCTTTGTAATTTTCAACGGTAACAGGTCTGTAAGGAATCCAGATGTATTTGCCGTCGGTGATTTTATAGCCGATTGTCTCGTCCGTTACTGCACCGCCGTCAGCTGCGATAACCGCGACTTTGACAGCTGCGAAACCCTGGTTGTCAGCGTCGTTGAGGACTGTGCCGAGAAGTTCGCCTTTTGCCATTGCTTCAAGTGCCGGTGCTGTTGCGTCAACGCCTACGACAGGAATATATTTTGAAGCGTCGCCGAGGTTGTAGCCTTCAGCTTTGAGTGCTTCGATTGCACCGAGAGCCATATCGTCATTGTTTGCGAGGACTGCTTCGATGTTGTCAACGCCGACTGCCGAGATGAAGCCTTTCATTTTGTCGGTTGCCTGAACTTTGTCCCAGTTTGCAGTGTCGTTGCCGAGTTCAACGATTTCAAATCCGCCGTCTTTCATTGCCTTCGTTGAAAATTCGGTGCGGAGTGTTGCGTCCTGATGTCCCTGCTCGCC
>CAJODX010000039.1:22884-23901 GCA_905233295.1 uncultured Synergistales bacterium
TTGTCGGCTTCGGGGTGTGATTTGAAGTAATCAACAATGATCTGACCTGACTGTGTGCCGGACTCTTCAGCTTTTGCACCGACGTACCAGATTTTGTCATATGCGTTCATAACTTCAGCGTAAGGCTCACGGTTTACGAAGATTATCGGAAGACCTTCAGCTTTTGCCTTGTTCATAAGAGGCTCTGCTGCTGTACGGTCAACGGGGTTGACGATGAGAGCGTTCGCGCCCTTTGAAATGTACGCATCAACCTGATCGTTCTGCATGGGCTGGCGGTTCTGTGAGTCAACGATTTCGAGTTCTCCGCCCTGACGTTCCATTTCGGCACGCATTGCATTGCGAACACCTGTCATAAAGGTGTCATCAAATTTGTAGATGCAGGCACCTACAAGAGCGTCTGTTGCAGCGAAAGCCGCGACTGCTGACAAAGCAAGAACAGCTACTGATAATAAAACAACGTGTTTTTTCATAGTAATGAAACCTCCTGAAAAAATTTTTTATTTATTTCCAACGCGCTTCAATTTTTTTGCGCGCGGGATTCCCAAAATTAAAACAAAACATACGAAAACTTCATAGCCAGCATTACAGCCACCTCCGCCGGAATTTTCACTTTTATTTTCAACCCACTGTGTGTTTTCTGTTTCTTCATAGCCTGTCGATGCCCCCGTGAATTTTACAGTGTATGAAATATTCCCTGCCCCGCCGTCTTTTCGAGTTAAGCCGGAAACTTCAACACGCCATTCTTCGCCGTTGTTGTAGCTTGAAATATTTTCAGGTCTAAAAATAATACATTCGTCGTAAGCGTAGCCTTCCTGATTATCGTAAAAAACTCCGTTGCTGTTTGAAGCCGAAAAATTCCAAGATTGATTATCACTCAAGCGTGTTAAAGTTACATTGACGGAATTTGCGGCACTGTTGTCAAAAATTTCACTGTTCAGAGTAACCGTCCACGCCGTGTTTGAATTAAAATATGTCAAAGGATGTTCGCGCTTGCAGGTCGGCCATGTTATAAATTCA
>CAJODX010000040.1 GCA_905233295.1 uncultured Synergistales bacterium
TCATAAGCCCGCATCCATTCCTGAAGTTCTTTGTCGTTTTTTAACAAGCCGTGCCGAAAATCCACAAGATGAAGAATCAATTTCAGATTTTCACGTTTGCTGACGTATGATGAAATTAATTTTTTCCATTCGTTGCGTTCGTCTTTGCTACGTGCCGCGTAGCCATAGCCTGGAAGATCTACAAGTCTGAATTTTTTTTCTGAATCTTTTATTTCAACCGTATAAAAATTTATACTGCGAGTCTTGCCGGGAGTCTGACCGGTCTTGGCAATTTTTGTATTTAACAGCGCGTTTATCAGCGAGGATTTTCCGACATTTGAACGTCCTGCAACAGCAATCTCAGGCAAAGAAGAATCTTCGGGCAAAAGCTGACCCGGTTTGAAACAACTTGCTTCAAGCCGGGCGTTTATAAATAAAATTTTTTTGTTCATTGCAAAAGATTCGCCAGCGGAATTTTATTGTCATTCACAAACTCAGACGTGATTAACAGTTTCTTTCCGTTTTTATCTTGATCCGGCATCGACGGGAGTTCATATTCGATGTCGATCATCAGATTTTCCATGATTGAACGCAGACCGCGTGCGCCTGTCTTTTTAGCGACCGCAAGTTCGGCAATCTTATCAAGAGCTTCCGGAGTAAACTCAAGTTCAACGCCGTCCATCGAAAGAATCTTTTTGTATTGTTTGACGAGAGCGTTTTTGGGTTCCTGAAGAATTTTTATGAAAGCCTCTTTGTCGAGTTCTTCAAGCGCAACGAGTACTGGGATTCGTCCGACGAGTTCCGGAATAAATCCGTATGTTACAAGATCTTCGGGCTGAACTTTGCTTAAAATTTCATAATTTCCCGATTTTTTGTTGAGTTCGCTGCCGAATCCGAGAGATTTTTTCATCTCGCGCCGCGCCACTATCGGCTCAAGTCCGTCAAATGCTCCTCCGCAGATAAATAAAATATTTTCCGTGTTAATCTGGATAAATTCCTGATGAGGGTGCTTGCGTCCTCCTTTGGGCGGAATGTTTGAGATTGTGCCTTCGATGATTTTTAATAAAGCCTGCTGAACGCCTTCGCCGGAAACATCGCGTGTTATTGACGTTGACTCGGACTTTCGCGAAATTTTATCAATTTCATCAATGTAAATGATTCCGCGTTCGGCAGCCTTGAGATCTCCGTCAGCAGCCTGAAGCAGTCTTACAAGAATATTCTCAACGTCCTCGCCGACATATCCTGCCTCAGTTAAAGTCGTAGCGTCCGCAATGGCGAACGGAACATTTAACTTTTTCGCAAGCGTCTGCGCAATCAGAGTTTTTCCCGACCCCGTAGGACCAAGCAACAAAACATTGCTTTTTTGAAGTTCAACATCAGAATTTTTTCGGTCAATATTGTTTCTGATTCGCTGATAATGATTGTAAACGGCAACAGAAACGACTTTTTTTGCAATATTCTGCCCTATGACATACTGGTCAAGATAGCTGCTCAAATCTTTGGGCTTTATAAGCTCCTCAAAATTTGAAAATGTTTTAGAGACATTATCCTCGGCGGAATTTTGATTTTCAAGTCCGTTTTCGTCAGCATTGATTGAAGCGTCAATATTTCTATCCGCCATTATAATGTTGCACAGAGCAACGCACTGGTCGCAGATTCTGACATTGCCTGGACCTTCAAGCATCTCTCCGACCTGCGAACGCGTTTTACCGCAAAACGAGCATCGGTCTTCTTCTTGAGTATTATTTTTTTTATTTTTCGGGGACATGTCCTACCTTGCCTCTATGATTTTGTCGATCAAACCGTATTTCAGAGCTTCATCGGCGGTCATGTAGTTATCTCTGTCAGTGTCGCGTGCGATTGTCTCGAAATCCTGACCTGTGTGTGATGCAAGAATTTTGTTCATGCGTTCTTTCGTTTTGATTATGTTCTTTGCCTGAATTTCAATGTCGCTCGCCTGACCTCGTGCGCCTCCCAAAGGCTGGTGAATCATTATCTCAGCATTCGGAAGCGCAAATCTTTTTTCCTTAGCGCCGCCGGCAAGGAGAATCGCGCCCATACTCGCAGCAAGTCCGACACATATAGTCGAAACCTGTGGCTTTATATACTGCATTGTGTCATAAATCGCAAGTCCGGCTGTAACACTGCCGCCGGGACTGTTGATATAAAGATTTATATCTTTGTCGGGGTCTTCGCTCTCAAGGAAAAGCATTTGAGCGACAATCGAATTTGCAACGTCATCAACGATTTCAGAGCCGAGAAAAATTATTCTGTCTTTCAAAAGACGGCTGTAAATGTCATAACTCCTCTCGCCTCTGCCCGTCTGTTCAATTACATATGGAACGTAATAAGACATTCAGTTACTCTCCGTGGTGATTTTCGTGATTTTCTGAAAGTTCTCTGACTTCTTTGATTTTCATGTGTTCAAGCAAAACTTTCACGATTTTGTCCCAGCGCAGACGTCCTCTTAAATCATCAAGTCTGTCGGGATTTTCATAAAAATTCTTCGCGATAAAGCCTTTTGTAACGTTGTACAGCGTGGCGCGGCGTTCAAATTCAGCTTCAAGGTCAGCCTGTTCAAGGTGAATGTCGAATTTTTTCGCGAGTTCGTCCATAACGAGAACATTTCTGACGCTGTTTTCGGCACGTTCGTTCAAAAGTTTTTCGTAGCCTTTTTTGCCTTCTTCAGTGTCGAGCGCGTAAGCCTGAGTTAAAGTTATATCGTTGTCTTTTGCCCAGTCTTCATCGCTTTTACGGAATGCGCGCGCCTGACGTGCAATGAAATTTTCAGGGATTTCAAGCTTTGAATTTTTCGCGACCATTTCAACGGCTCTTTCTTCAAGATCCTGCTGAGTCGTGGTTAAAACTTCTTTTTCAATGTCTTCCTTAAGTCTTGCTCTGAAAGTTTCGTAATCTTTTATGTCAGTTTCCGCTCCGAAAACGTTTTTATAGAACTCTTCATTGACTTCAGGTAAAACATATTCAGAAATTTCTTCGATTTTCATTTTGTAAACAAGATGTTTGCCTGCGAGTTCTCTGTCATAATGTTTTTCTTCAACGTTAAATTCCGTGTGAACTTCATCGCCTTTGTTTTTGCCGATTAAAGCTTCACGGACTTCTTTTCTGATCGTTTCATCGGCGAGATTGATCTTGTCTTTTGTCGGATCTTTGCGCGGCTGGTCTTCAGCTTCCGAGCCGTCAGGATTAATGACCCTGATTGTTAATTCGACGTCAACGAGATCTCCATCCTGCACAGGTCTTTCAACAGGCTTGATTTCGGACATGCGGATTCTTATTCTTTTTTCGAGTTTGTCAACGGCATCGTTATCAACTTCAGTAACGACTTTTTCAATTTCAAGATTTTCAATGTCCGGCAGTTCAACTTCCGGGCGGACTTCAAAAACAATTTCGCATGAAACAGGCTGTCCCTCTTTAATAGGCTCTTTCAAGTCAAGAGTCGGCGTGTCCATGACATCGAGGTCATAATCTTCGACCATCTGGCGAATCTGTTCGGGAACAATATTTTCGAGAGCTTCATTATAGATAGCTTCTTTTCCGAAACGCATTTCGAGAATGCTGCGCGGTGTTTTTCCTTTGCGGAAGCCGGGAACACTGACCTGCTGAGACAACTCATTGAGTGTTTTTTTAAGCGCTTTCGTGAACTCGGCGGCTTCGATGTCGAGTTTTATTCTTACTATATTTTTTTCCTGCCCCAGCAATTCTGTTTTCATTTTGAACCAAGGACTCCTTCTTATGAGAAAATTAAATCTTAAAAATTGCCCTGCTCGTTTAACGTTTAACAGGGCACGAATATTTTGGGATTTTACCATAGACGGAACAAAATTGAAAAAAAAATTTTTTTTGCGCGTGATATACTTTTCAGAAATTTTTTAGGAGTGATAGAATTTTGCAGAAAAAATTAAGAGTCGGTGTTCTCGGCGCAACAGGAATGGTCGGACAGCGTTTCATTCAGATCCTGCACAATCACGAATGGTTTGATATTAAAGTCATAGCGGCTTCACCAAACAGCAAAGGCAAAACTTACGCTGAAGCAGTCGAAGGTCGCTGGCTTCTCGATGAAGAAATCCCCGCTAATGTCAAAGAAATGAAACTCCACGATGTTACAGACGTTAAAGGCATCGCGGACGAAGTTGATTTTGTTTTCAGTGCCGTGAATATGACAAAAGACGAAATCAAAGCTATCGAAGAAGCTTACGCAAAAACAGAAACTCCTGTTGTATCGAACAACAGCGCGCACAGATGGACTCCTGACGTGCCTATGATAATCCCTGAAATTAATCCGGAACACGCCGAAGTCATAAATGCGCAAAGAAAAAGGCTTGGAACTTCAAGAGGTTTTATCGCGGTCAAACCTAACTGCTCGATTCAGAGTTATGCTCCGGCGTTTGCTGCGTGGCGCGAGTTTGAACCTTATGAAGCAATCGTTACAACATATCAGGCAATCTCAGGCGCGGGAAAAAATTTCAGCACATGGCCTGAGATGGTCGGCAATGTAATTCCGTATATCGGCGGCGAAGAAGAAAAAAGCGAGAAAGAGCCTCTGAGAATTTTCGGCAAAATTGAAAACGGTGAAATCGTTCCGGCAAAAGAGCCTGTAATCTCAGCTCAGTGCGTCCGTATTCCTGTTCTTTACGGTCATACGGCAGCTGCGTTCGTGAAATTCAGAAAAGCTCCTCCGAGCAAAGAGGTTTTGATTGAAAAATTAAATAATTTCAAAGGAATACCTCAGACCGCAAAACTTCCGACAGCTCCCGAACAGTTCATAAAATATTTTGAGGAAGACAACAGACCTCAGGTCGCGCTCGATGTGAATTTCGGCGGCGGAATGGGCGTAACAATCGGAAGGCTTCGTCAGGACAATATTTACGACTGGAAATTCATCGGACTTTCTCACAACACGCTGAGAGGTGCGGCAGGCGGTGCAGTCGAATGCGCGGAACTTCTTGTCCATCAAAAATATATTGAGGCAAAATAAAATGATAAACATTGCAATTCTTGGTTTCGGAACAATCGGCAGCGGAGTCGCTGAAGTCGTTGAACAGAATCAGAACAAAATCAAAAAAGTTCTCGGCGAAAATCTTCATGTAAAATATATTCTCGATATTCGGGACATTCCCGGCGCAGTCAAAGACATTGAAACGATCATCAACGACCCTGATATTAAAGTCATCTGCGAGACAATGGGCGGCAAAGAACCTGCCTACACATATACCCACCTCGCTCTCGAACGCGGAATTTCAGTCTGCACGTCAAACAAAGAGCTTGTTGACGCTCACGGCGTTGAATTAAGCGCGATTGCACGCGAACATAAATGCAGCTATTTATTTGAAGCCAGCGTCGGAGGCGGCATTCCTCTCTTAAGGACGATACGTGAAGCCTGCGGACACGAAAAAATTTCAAAAATCGCCGGCATTCTCAACGGCACATGTAACTATATTTTAACGAACATGAAAGCCGGAAAAGAATTTGACGCCGCTCTCAAAGAAGCTCAGGAAAACGGTTACGCCGAAAGAAATCCTGCCGCAGACATCGAAGGACACGACACTGCGAGAAAAATTGCGATTCTTGCATCTCTTGTGTCGGGCAAAAAATTTTCTTACGATCAGGTTGAATGCGAAGGCATCACGAACGTTACGAGCGAAGATTTTGCCGAAGCTGAAGCAAAAGGAATGTCAATAAAACTTCTCGGCGTTTATGATGCTGAAAACAACAGCCTTGTCGTTGCGCCGCATTTAATTCCGCAGGACAGTCCTCTTTACAGCGTCAACGGAGTATTCAACGGCGTTATGATTCGCGGCAACATGGTCGATGATTTAATGTTGTACGGTCGCGGTGCAGGAAAATGTCCGACAGCAAGCGCAGTGATCTCTGATGTTATCGAATGCATTAAAAACACCGGCAGAAATATTGACAACAATTTTGCAGATCTTGAACCTGCAAACACCGGCAAAGCTCCCGAAAAGATTCAAGGACAGAAATTCAGGACGTTACAAATATGATTAAAGTTGTAAAATTCGGCGGAAGTTCTCTCGCGGATGCAAAACAGTTTCAAAAGGTCAGAAACATCATTGAGAGCGACGACTCAAGAGTTTATGCCGTGCCTTCAGCTCCGGGCAAACGTTATGATGCCGACATAAAAATTACGGATCTTTTATACGAATGTTACGAGCTTGCTTCAACGGGGAAAAATTTTTATGAGCCTTTCCTTGCTGTCAAAGACCGCTACAACGAAATAATTCTGGGTTTGGGATTAAATTTTTCATTAAAAGATTCGTTCGATGAAATTGAAAATAAACTTTTAAGTTCGCCCGAAAAAGATTACACGGCTTCACGCGGCGAATATCTCAACGGTCTTGTAATGTCGAACTATCTCGGCTGGGATTTCATTGACGCTGCTGACGTTATCTTTTTTGATGAAAACGGGAATTTTGATTCAGCAAAGACAAACGCGGTTTTATCTTCAGAGCTTGAAAAACATGAACATGCTGTTATCCCCGGATTTTACGGAACAGATTTTGATGGAAAGATAAAAACTTTTTCACGCGGCGGCTCTGACATAACAGGCTCAATCGTTGCGGCGGCGTGCCGTGCTGTCGTATATGAAAACTGGACGGACGTTTCCGGACTTCTGACAGCTGATCCTCATATCGTTTCAAATCCTGCTGTAATGCGAAACATAACTTACAGAGAACTCCGCGAACTTGCCTACATGGGCGCGAGCGTCATTCACGAGGACGCGATTTTCCCCGTCAAAAAAGCCGGAATCCCCATCAATATCCGCAACACAAACAAGCCTGAAGACCCCGGCACATGGATAGTCGAGAATACAGCAAGGCGTTCAAAATATACGATAACGGGCATTGCGGGAAGAAAAAATTTCTGTTCTATTGTAATCGCAAAAGATTTGATGCATTCACAGCCGGATTTTTACAGAAAAGTCGTTCAGTGTTTTGAAGAAAAAAATATTCCGCTTGAGCATTTGCTGTCAGGCATTGACACGATGACGGTAATAGTTCACGAGAGCAAATTCATTGACAATGAACAGGAAATTTTGAGCAGAATTTCAAAACTTGCGCAGCCTGAGTCTCTTGAAGTTGAGTCCGGAATTTCATTAATCGCTGTTGTTGGACGCAGTATGAAATCACAGACAGGCACAGCCTCAAAAATTTTCAGTGCGTTGGCAGACGCGAGAATAAATATCCGAATGATAGATCAGGGAGCTTCGGAGTTAAATATCATTGTCGGAGTTCTGAACGAAGATTTTGAACGTGCGATAAGATCGATTTATCACATTTTTGTTGACGTTGAAAAATGAAAAGTGAACTACTTCAGTCTTTAACGGGCGGAGTAGTTCACCAGCACCGTCCGTTTTCTGTATGCCGATTTACGATATGCTTGAAAAATTTTTTTAAGATTGTTAAAATTTTCACTACATTGAAAGGGCAAAAAAATTTTTTATGAATGACAGAAATGACTTCAGCCGCTCTTCCAACGGCAATAATAATAGAAGAAATTTCAGAATGAATCCTGATGAGATTCTTTTGATGCAAAAACAAACCCAATACAGACATCAGAATCATACTCAGCCTCAGCCGCCGCGTGTTCAAAAAAAACGAAAGAAAAAAAGTTTTTCAATATTAAAAATTATATTCGCTACGATTTTTATCGTTATTATGCTTGCGACAGGGGCTTTGAGCGCGGGGGTTGCGTGGTATGTCGTGAAACTCTCCGAAGATTTGCCGAGTATGGTCGAGCTTGCAAATCCCAAAAACAGTCTTCCTTCGATTCTTTATGACAGAAACGGCGAAGTCATTGCGAGACTCTTTATAGAAAACAGAACTCCGCTTGAGCTTCATCAGATTTCACCGGAGTTAATCCGTGCTGTCCTTGCGGCTGAAGATTCAGCTTTCTATCAGCACGGCGGAATCAGAATCGGCTCTATCATGCGCGCTTTATGGACAGACGTTGTTGAAGGCGGCAAAGTTCAGGGCGCAAGTACGATAACTCAGCAGCTTGCGAGAAATTTATTTTTGTCCCACGAAAAGAGCATCACGAGAAAAGCAAAAGAAATTATCATCGCGATGAGGCTCGAAAAACTTTTCCCGAAAGATAAAATTCTTGAGCTTTATTTCAACACGATAAATTTCGGACACGGTGCATGGGGCGCA
>CAJODX010000041.1 GCA_905233295.1 uncultured Synergistales bacterium
ATTTATTTTTCATTTTAGACCTCCTATTTTATAAAATTATGTTATATTTTATCACATAATTTTATAATGTCAAATTCATTATGTTTTTATCATGTTATAAAACATGATTTTATTAACATATCATTTCTCACTGTCAAAACCTAAAATAGAATTGAGGTGAAAGACTGTGAAAGAAAACTTGACTATTAAAATTCCTAAAAAATCTCACTTGAAGGGCGAAGACGGTTACAAAATCTTCTCTGTTCGTATCAGGAATGAAACCGCTAACGCCCTTGAGGAGTTATCAGTTAAGAGCAACCGCTCACGAAATGAACTCATAGGAATAATTTTAGAGTATGCCGTTAATCATACCGACATTACCGACTAATGGGGCATAAGCCCCTGCTCAGGAGCGAATAACTCGAAATGTTATATCGGGGTTTATTCCGCTCTCTACCGTCAATTCTTCATCATAGTATTTCTTAGCAATGATTTTCATAGCTTCGTGCGAAGTCGGAGCTTCAATTTCAAATTGCGAGTTAATACATTCTGATACTTCGATTACGTAAATCATAAATAGCCTCCTTTCATCGAATAAGGCTATGCTATCACCTGATGAATAAACTCACAAATTTACATAAGCAATCTTATTTTTTTATAAAATAATGATATTATTATGGCATGAAGAATAATATTGAAATGAATGAACGAATACGGACATTAAGAAAAGCCTTGAAGCTGAAACAAGCCGACTTCGGAAAGCAAATCGGACTTACTCAAACGTCCCTGTCAATGATTGAACGGGGAAGTAATACGCTCACGGATAAGAACATCATGCTTATTTGTAATACGTTTAACGTCAGGGAAGAATGGCTAAGAAACAGCAAAGGGGCTATGTTCAATGACAGCCCTTATATTAAAGAGTTTTGCTCTATTATAAGTAATCTTACCCCTGACAGTCAATTTAGTCTTTTGAAAATCGCTTTGCCACTACAAAAATATAAAAAAAATTTAGTATTCATAAAATTTCACAAAGAAAAATTTTTCGATAACTTTACGATTTTTTCTTTCGCGATTCATCTCCAGAGTGTGTCCTGAAAAGTAAATGCTGTTGCCCTGCCGAAAAGTAATGAAAAAAAACAAAAATAAAAGAACCTCTGAATTTTTTCAGGGATTCTTTCACTTTTAATTTTTATAACGCGACAGAAACTGTTTTGTACGTTCCTCACGGGGATTTTCAAAAAGTTCACGTGGCTCGCCCTGTTCGCATATTCCGCCGCCGTCCATAAATATAACGTGGTCGGCAACGTCTCGCGCAAATTCCATTTCGTGAGTTACGATTATCATAGTGTTATTTTTATCTGAAAGCGAACGGATGACTTTCAAGACTTCGCCTGTGAGTTCAGGGTCTAACGCACTCGTCGGTTCGTCAAAACACAAAATATCAGGTTTCAAAATCAAAGCCCTTGCAATCGCAACTCTTTGCTGCTGACCGCCTGAAAGCTGGTGCGGATAATTATTCATTCGTTCAGCAAGTCCGACTTTTTTTATGAGTTCGACCGCCTGAGATTTTATATTTTCTTTTTCGGTGTCATAAATTTTTTTCTCTTTCGCAGCCATTGTCGGAGCAAGCATTACATTTTCAAGAGCCGTGTATTGCGGAAAAAGGTTGAAAGACTGGAACACAAGCCCGAAATGCAGACGTTTTTTTCTTACCTGACTCTCTGAACGTGTCAAAGGATCTGCGCTGTCAAATAAAATTTCATTGTTGACCTTTATAACACCTTCATCAGGAGTTTCCAGAAAATTTAAGCACCGCAGAAGAGTTGTTTTGCCGCTGCCCGATGAGCCTATAATTGAAAGAACCTGACCTTTTTCAAGCGAAAAATTTATGCCTTTCAAGACTTCGGTTTTATCAAAAGTTTTGCGAATATTTTTTACTTCCAAGATTGCCATTTTTTCTCACCTGAAATATTCCATTTTTCTTTCAAGTTTCGTGAGCATAACCGTAACAACTCCGTTGAAAATTAAATAATAAAACGCAGTGAAGAACAACGGCCAGATAGCTCCCGAAATTCCGTGCGAACCTTTCATAAACGCCTGTCCAGCCCAGATAATTTCCTGAAGAGCGATTATTCTTGCAAGCGCGGTATCTTTGACAAGAGTTATTATTTCGTTTGAAATCGGCGGAACGATTCTTTTTATCATCTGAAGCAATGTTACGTGAAAGAAAATCTGCTTTTTTGTCATTCCGAGAACAAGTCCTGCTTCCTGCTGTCCGACTGGAACGCTCTGAATGCCGCCGCGGTAAATTTCAGAAAAATAACACGCGTAGTTGATAATGAAAGCTATCGCAGCCGCAAGAAATCTTCCCGACTCGCCGCCTCCCCATATAGGCGTGTGAAGGACAAGACCGGGAAAATAATAGACGATTAAAAGCTGAATCATTAACGGTGTGCCGCGTATTATCCATATTATGAACTGTGTTGTTAAGCTTATCGCCTTTATTTTCGAGAGCGAACCGAACGCGATGAGAAGTCCGAGCGGAAAAGCTCCGAGCAACGTTATGGAAAATAATTTCAGTGTTTGAAGGAAACCTTGATTTAACGCACCGATGACAACCGGCATTTGTTGAAAAATTAAATTCATGTTTTTTAATGCTCAAAAAAAATTAAGAAGCAGGATTTTTATTTTTGATTTTCCTGCTTCCAAAATCTTTTTATTTTATTAATGCCGCCTGAATTTTGTAAGTCTCGGCAACTTTCTGAATGCTTCCGTCCTCGTAGCCTTTTGCGAAAAATTCATTGAGTGCCGCCGCCAAGTCCGAACCTTTGCGGAAGCCCACGCCGTATTCCTCGCTGTTAAGTCCGACGGTGTAAATCAGATTTTCGTAGCCTGTTCCCGGTCCGACCATTGCCGCAGCCATAAGAGAGTCTATAATCGCGGCGTTTGAACTTCCCGAGGCAACTTCCATCAATGCAGAAGCCTGATCCTGAACTTCAACAACTTTGAAGCCTTTAGACTTTGCAACTTCATCACCTGCGCTGCCGTGTTCAACAGCAAAAGTTAAATCTTTGAGGCTGTCAGCTGTTTTATATTTTTCAGCTTTGTCGGCAGGAACGACAACTATCTGTGCGTTGTTGCAATACGGCTTTGAACATTCCATCGAAGAAAGAACTTCAGCGGTCAAAGTCATTCCGTTCCATACGCAGTCAATATTTTTGCCGTTGAGTTCAAGAATTTTGTTGTTCCATTCGATTTCCTGAAACTCGGCTTTAACTCCGAGAGACGCGGCGAAGGCGTTTGCAAGGTCGGCATCAAAGCCAATCCATTCGCCTTTTTCATTTTTGTAATCCATAGGCTGAAAATCCGTAATGCCTACAACGAGAACACCTTTAGCCTTGACGTATTCGAGGTCGCTTTCGGCAAAGGCGCATGAACATAACGACATCGCCAGAACGAGAGTTAATGCAAGAATTTTTTTCATTGGAAAAATTTTCCTCCTGAAATTCAAAAATTTTTCAGAATATTTTATCATTAATTTCAATCCACGCAAAAGCGGTAAACGTTAAAAAATAAAAATTTTTTTAACCTAAAATATTTTCGATTTTCTGTTCGGGAATATTGTGTTTTTCAGCGTAACCCGTGAGGATTAAAGTTAATGCGCCGTCGCTTGTAACGTTGCAGGCTGTTCCGAATGAATCCTGAAGCGCGAAAATCGTCAGCATGAGTGCCGTGCCAGCCGCATCAAATCCAAGAACTCCCGTGATTAATCCCAATGAAGCCATTACAGTGCCGCCGGGAACTCCAGGAGCGCCGATAGCAAAAACTCCGAGCAGAAGGCAGAATAAAATCATATTGCCGACAGTCGGGTAAACCCCGTAAAGAATTTTTGATACAGCCATGACGAAAAATGTTTCAGTCATAACAGAGCCGCAAAGATGAATATTCGCGAACAGAGGAATACCGAAATTCACCATGTCATCACGGAGAGTCGGCTTGGATTTTCTTGCGCACTCAAGAGCAACTGAAAGCGTCGCGGCACTCGACATTGTTCCTATTGCTGTCATATATGCAGGACCGTAATTTTTGATGATATTAAAAGGATTTCGTCCTGAATAAGCTCCGGCGATTGAATACAGCAGTGCCATCCAGATGTAATGACCTGCTATTACAAGCAAAATTATCATAATGAACACAGGAAACTGTTTTGTGAGCGAACCTTCGTAGGCAAGTCCGCAAAATGTCGTTCCGATTAAAAGCGGAAGAACGGGAATTAAAAATTTCGTTACGATGCTTAAAACGATTTTCTGAAATTCTTCGAGAAGGTTAATGAAATATTTGCTCCTGTTCCACGCCGCAGCAAGACCGACCGTTACCGATAAAAACAGAGCCGACATTACAGGCATAATCTGAGGGATTGAAAGAGCAAAGACAACATCGGGCAAAGATTTCAAGCCTTCGACTTCTGAAACGATATTCATAAACGGCAGTATCGAATAGCCAGCCGCAGTAGCTGAAAATGCCGCACCGATTGAAGAAACGTAAGCGAGAATCAAGGCAAGAATCAGCATTTTTGAAGCGTTGCTCTCAAGCCGCGTTATTGAAGGCGCGACAAAGCCGATTATAATCAACGGCACACAGAAATTAATAAACTGTCCGGAAATGTAACGAACCGTTACAACGATGTTTAACAATGCAGTGCATAAAGCGGAACCTTCAATCGAGGTTAAGGCGAGTCCGACAACGATGCCAAGCACCAGTGCCACGATTAACTTGAACGGCAGACTCGAAGTAAAACCTTTTTCACTCATAAAAAATTCACCTCTAAATAATTTTATTGCTGTATAGTATATTACAGACACGAGTGAACAGCGATTTTGTCGATTCCACCGATATTCCTGATTTTTTCCGGCATTAAGCCGGGAACTGCACGAGCCTTCACAGTAACATAAGCTGTTGCGGCAGGTTCAGTGCAGCCCGTAGTTGGGACAAATTTTTTTTCGTTTTTTTATTTTTTCAGAACATTTGCGCAGCGATGGCACAAACCTTCTTCGTTGGGGTGTTCCTCATATTTCCAGCAACGCGGACATTTTGAACCGTGTGCGAAACCTCCGGCAATCTCAAAGCCCGTTTCAGCGTCATTGAAAATTTTCGGCAAAGTCAAAGCATCAACAAATTCAAATTTTGACACTATGACAATATCCGCAAGCTCTTCAGGCGTAAACGCGGCGGCGAGTTTTTCAAGCTCTTTCGACTTTTTCACCTGCACGTGAGCTTCAAGAGATGTTCCGATTGTTTTTTCGGCTCTCATGGTTTCAAGCATACGGCTGACCGCGCCTTTCAAAATTTCAGCTTCGCCCCAAAGATTATTTAAGCCGTCATTGAGTTTTGATTTATCCTGAGTCGGAAAATCCGAAAGGAAAACGCTTTCAGGTAAATCCGCGTCAGTTGTCCGCATTTCCTGCCAGATTTCTTCGGCGGTGAAACTCAACAGCGGCGCTAACATTCTCGTAAGGCACGATAAAATTTCCCACATTGCAGTCTGTGCGCTGCGTCTTGTGAGAGAGTTTTTATCTTCAACATAAAGCCTGTCTTTGCTGATGTCGAGATAAAACGCGCTCAGCTCGTTTACGCAGAACGAATGAATCAAAGACACAGGCACGTGAAATTCATATTCTTCAAACGCGTCATAAACTCTTGAGATTATTCTGTGCAGTCTGTCAAGAATCCATTTGTCCATCGAAAGAAGATTTTCATATTCGACAGTGTTTGTCTTCGGGTCAAAGTCGTGAAGGTTGCCGAGCAAAAATCTCGCTGTGTTACGGATTCTTCGATAAGTCTCCGAAAGAGTTTTCAAAATCTGTTTTGAAATTCTCACATCGTTTCGGTAGTCCGTTGATGCTGCCCAGAGCCTTAAAATATCCGCGCCGAACTCGTCGATGACTTCCTGAGGCGCTGTCGTGTTACCGAGCGACTTTGACATCTTGCGCCCCTCGCCGTCAAGAGTGAAGCCGTGAGTTAAAACCTGTTTATAAGGTGCCTGACCTTTTATTGCGACTGCCGTTAATAACGAAGACTGAAACCAGCCGCGATGCTGGTCGCTACCTTCAAGATACATATCGCACGGCCATTCAAGTCCGAATCTTTCGTTTAAGACCGACATATGAGAGACGCCGGAGTCAAACCAAACGTCAAGAATGTTGCTGTCTTTTTCAACGTTATGAGAATGGCAATGGTCGCAGCAGGCTTTTTCTCCGAATAAATTTTCAAGACTTTCGCGCCACCATATTGACGTTCCGTCAGGCGAATCTTTGACTTTTTCTGCTAACATTCTGATTCTGTCCGGCGTGAGAGTGAAAGCTCCGCAGTCTTTGCAGTGGATTGCAGGAACAGGAACGCCCCAAACTCTCTGGCGGCTTATGCACCAGTCCGAACGCGAGCTGACCATATTGAAAATTCTGTCGTGTCCCCATTCGGGAATCCATTTGATTTCGTTGTCGATTTTGTTTAAAGCTTCGTCTTTGAATTTTGCAACATTGATGAACCATTGATCCGTTGCTCTGAAGATGACGGGTTTTTTGCATCTCCAGCAGTGAGGATAGCTGTGCGAAATTTTTCCAAAGCCTAAAAGTCTGCCTTTTTCCTTTATTAACTCGATAGCTTTCCTGCCGCCTTCGTCCAAGGACATTCCGCCAACGATATTCATGTCTTTCTCAAATTTTCCTGCGTGGTCAACTGAGCTGTAAACTTTCAAGCCGTATCTAACGCCCGTTTCGTAGTCTTCAACACCGTGTCCGGGCGATGTGTGAACACAGCCTGTACCTGTTTCAAGTTCAACGTAATCTGCAAGGACAACTAAAAGTTCATGTTCGTAGAACGGATGAAGGGGTTTTAAATTTTCGAGTTCCGCGCCCTTAACCGTTTTAAAAGCATCGCCGAGTTCAAGTCCCGTGTTTTTGCAGACGGAATCTTTCAGGGCTTCAGCAAAAATATAAACTTTTCCGTCCGTTTCATAAAATCCGTAGTCATATCTCGGGTGAACAGCAACCGCAGCACTTGACGGCAAAGTCCACGGCGTTGTCGTCCAGATTACGATGTAAGCGTCTTTGCCTTCGAGTTCCGGAAATTTTTTCGCGGCTTCGGGCATCGGGTAGGCAACATAGACTGACGGAGAGTCTTCGTCCCAGTATTCAATTTCACCCGCGGCAAGAGCGGTTTGACAGTCTGTACACCAATACACCGGCTTTAATCCTCGGTAGATTAAACCTTTTTCCACCATGTCTGCAAACGCGTGAAGCTCTTTATGTTCAAATGCAGGATCAAGCGTGATATAGGGATCGTCCCATTCGCCCAGCACTCCGAGACGCTTAAATTCGTTGCGCTGAACGTCGAGATAATGAAGAGCCGTCTCTTTGCATTTTTTTCTGAGTTCAACAGGGTCAACACCTGTTCCGAGTTTTGACATTCCGCCGTCTTTCAAGGCGCGAAGCTCGATAGGCAAGCCGTGAGTGTCCCAGCCTGGAACATAAGGGGTGTAACGTCCTGTCATTGTCTTTGACTTTATGATGAAGTCCTTGAGAATTTTGTTGAATGCTGTTCCGATGTGAATATCTCCGTTGGCATAAGGGGGACCGTCGTGAAGTTCAAAATGTTCTTTTGCATCTTTGCGGGCGGCTAAAGCTTTGTGATAAATATCGTGGGTGTGCCAGAACTCAAGAAATCCCGGCTCGCGTTTTGCAAGATTTGCACGCATAGGGAAATTTGTTACGGGCAGATTCAAAGTATCTTTATAATCTTTTGCTTCCATATGAAAAATTTTTTCCTCCTTAAGAAAATATTCAAGAGATAATAGCACAAAAGGGCGTTAAGAGTTTTTTGTATTATAATTAACGAAAAGTTTTTTTAAGAAATTTTCAGGAAGTGAAAAAAATGCTCGGCGATTATACATGGAACGTAATAGAAAAAGAATCTGAATGTCTTGCTCAACGCTTTAAAGCTGTAACAAAAAATCTGGCGAACGCAAACACACCCGGCTATGCACGCCATAATGTTTCGTTTGAAGACCAGATGCGCGAAGTTATGGAACAGGATTCAAAACTTCACATGACCGTTACGAATAAGGCTCATATTCCGTCGCACCCGTTAAAAATTGATGACGTTCACGCGGCCGATATGAAAATCATG
>CAJODX010000042.1 GCA_905233295.1 uncultured Synergistales bacterium
CGAAAAAATTTTGAAAAAAATTTTGAAAAATTCCAATTGTAAACTTAGGCAGGTTTACAATTCATTTTCGTTGAGGTGCAAAAAAATCTGTTTTTACTCGAAAAACTCTGCAAATTTGACTTTGCCTTTTCAGATGAGGCTTCTTACCCTTTTCCGAATCTTGTCATTTTTCTCTCCGCTACGGGCAAGCGGATTATAGCACAATAAATTTTTAATATGATAAAATTAAAATGCACACAAAAAATTTTTCGGGGAAGTTTTTATAATGTTATGTAAACGTTTTCTTTCGCTTTTGTTATGTTTGTCTATTATCGCTTCACTGCCCGCATTCGCCGCCCAGCCAGAAAAAATTTCTGACAGTGAGTTTATTGACATTTGCATTAAAGGTCCTGCAACGGCAATCTCTGAAGCTCTGCAAAACGGAGCAAACCCTAACGCCAGAAAAGATAAAAAAACTGCGCTTATGATAGTGGCTTACAACAATAATCCGGAAGCGGTAAAAATTCTTCTTAACGCCGGAGCTGACGTAAACGCCAAAGCAGCAGACGGTGATACCGTGTTAATGGTGGCGGCGAGCAACAACCGCAACCCTCAGGTGATTCAAATACTCTTGGAGGCAGGCGCGGATGTCAATGTTCAAGGGAACAGCGGAATGACTGCGCTTATGTGGGGTTCACACAATCCTGAAACAGTTAAACTGCTCTTGGAAAACGGAGCCGATGTAAATGTAAAAGGCAAAAACGAAAGGACGGTTCTTATACAAACCGCGATGTTTAATAAAAATCTCGACACAATTAATCTTCTGCTCGCGGCAGGTGCTGACACCGCAGTAGCCGATACATACGGCAAAACAGCTTTGATGTATGCCGCTGAATATAATATACCTGAAGTTGTCGAGGCTTTGCTCGATGCTGGCGCGAGCGCGGAACAAAAGGACAACGAAGGGAGAAACGCTCTTGATTATGCACGGCGGAATAAAAATCTCACCGGTCTGATTTTTGACTCAAACGCGTTCAAACGTCTTAAAGAATTAAGCCAATAGACAGATTCATCGCTTTAAAATAAGAACCGAAAGATATTCATTTATATTTTCAAGAGCTTCAGAACCTTCAAAAATTTTCTCATTCGGAAGACCTGCGAAATCCACGCGAATAATTTTTTTGAAATTTTCTTTTATGAACTCAAAAATTTTTTTATCTTTCATTGCTTTAGGTTTATAGATTGCCGCAGCGTTGCATGAATTTAACGCAGCACAAATTTTTTCGCTTTGAGCTGTTCCCGGTATCACGGAAAAAATTTCATCTGACATCGCCATAAATTGTTTTGCACATGCACAGGCAAGAGAATGCGCGGAAATTCCCGGAATAAATTCAGCTTCAATATCCGGGAAAATTTTTTGCATCTCTTCAAGCAGATATGCTCCCGTTGAATATAAAACAGAATCTCCGATAACAGGGAAAAAAATTTTTTCTGCGTTTTGCAGTTCGGCTTTAAGATTTTCTATTTGTCCGGCGATAATTTCACTGCGTTTTTGAGCATCAGCCGTCATCGGGAACAGAACGGGATATTTCAGTTTGCCGGAAATATTTTGCAAAATCACATTTTCAGCTATGCCCTGTCTGTCATTGGAATGCGGAACTAAAATCAAATCGGCTTCACGTGCCGCATTGACAGCCGATAGAGAAATTAAATCAGGCTCGCCCGGACCGACACCGGCAATAATAATTTTCAAAAAAGATCCCTCCGAAAAATATAATTTTTTTGCTGGAATTTTTAACAAAAAAAATTTTTTTTCTCTGTTAATATTTCATAATTATAAATAATTTAAAAGGGGAAAATTTTTATGTCAGCAAAATACAACATTACCGGAATGTCCTGCGCTGCATGCAGTGCCCGTATTGAACGTGTTGTAAAAAAAATTCCGGGAGTCGAGTCATGCGCCGTAAGTCTTTTGACAAACTCAATGAACGTTGAAGGCTCGGCGGATTCATCTGTCATCATAGCCGCAGTCGAAAAGGCTGGCTATGGAGCCTCTGTTCAGTCAGACATAAATCAGAAAACGGAAAATAAAAATCAAAATGATGAAGACGCACTGGCTGATAAAGAAACGCCGCGTCTTAAAAAAAGGCTGTTCTCTTCTTTAATATTTTTAGTCGTTCTCATGTATTTTTCGATGGGGCGCATGTTAAATCTTCCTTTGCCGGAATTTTTCGCTGACAATCCCGTTGCTCTTGGACTTGCCGAGTTATTGACCGCAGCTGTCATAATGGTAATAAATCAAAAATTTTTCGTTTCGGGCTTTTCAACTCTCGCTCAGCTTGCCCCGAACATGGATACGCTCGTTGCTGTCGGAGCTTCAGCGGCGTTCTTATGGAGCGTTTTCGTTCTGTTCGTAATGACAAAATACACGGGAAAATTTACGCATCACGATTTTTATTTTGAGAGTGCCGGAATGATTTTGACTTTGATAACGGTCGGAAAAATGCTCGAAGCACGTTCAAAAGGGCGCACGACTGACGCGATAAAAAGTCTTATTAAACTCGCGCCCAAAACCGCAAATTTAATTCGAGACGGCAAAGAAATTTCTGTTCCTGTCGAACAGGTGAAAAAAGGCGATGTTTTTGTTATTCGTCCCGGCGAAAATATTCCTGTTGACGGAGTTGTCATCGAAGGCACAAGCGCAGTGAACGAATCTGCCCTGACAGGCGAGAGCATTCCTGTTGACAAAAACGCCGGCGATTATGTTTCAGCGGCAACGTTAAACCAGTCAGGATTTTTAAAATGTGAAGCCTCACGTGTAGGAGAGGACACGACTCTTTCGCAGATTATTAAAATGGTCAGTGATGCAGCAGCGACAAAAGCACCTGTTGCAAAAACGGCTGATAAAGTCTGCGGAATTTTCGTTCCATCGGTGATTTTTATTGCGGTATGTGTTGTCATAGGCTGGCTCATAGCCGGAAAATCTTTCGGAGATGCATTATCTTACGGGATTGCCGTTCTCGTTATAAGCTGTCCTTGCGCTCTCGGACTTGCAACACCTGCGGCTGTCATGGTAGGTAGCGGAGTTGGCGCGAAAAACGGAATTTTATTCAAGACTGCCGCATCGCTTGAACAGGCGGGAAAAATTCAAATTGCGGCTCTCGATAAAACAGGCACGATTACAAGCGGAGAACCCGAAGTTACAAATTTAATCATCGCACCGCATGTCCGCCCCGAAGAATTAATTTCAGCCGCGTGTTCTCTTGAAGCAAAGAGCGAACACCCGTTGGCAAAGGCGATCGTGAAATATGCAGACGAGCAGAAAATTCAGCCGAATGACATCAAAAATTTTCAGGCAATCCCCGGCAATGGACTGAAAGCTCTTTTATCTGACGATGAAATCGAACTTACAGGCGGAAGCGTGAATTTCATCAAAGAAAATTTCAAAGTCGCAGATTATTTTCTAAAACAAACTGAAGAACTCTCTGAACAGGGAAAAACTCCTTTAATGTTCGTACGCGGGACAAAACTTTTAGGTGCAATCGCTGTTGCCGATGTCATTAAACCTGACAGCAAAGACGCAATCAAAGAACTCAAAGACATGGGCATCAAAGTCGTAATGCTGACCGGAGACAACGAAAAAACAGCAAGGGCTATTGCTGATGAAGCCGGAGCTGATGAAGTCATCGCCGGAGTTCTGCCTGACGGGAAAGAGAACGCGATTCGTGAACTTCAGTCAAAAAATAATTTCAAAGTCGCGATGGTCGGAGACGGGATTAATGACGCGCCTGCGCTGACACGAGCCGATACAGGCATTGCAATAGGTGCTGGAACGGATATTGCGATTGACGCAGCTGACGTTGTCTTGATGAAAAGCAGTCTGAAAGATGTTCCTGCGGCAGTAAAGCTGAGCCGTGCAGTCTTGCGCAACATTCACGAAAATTTATTCTGGGCGTTTATATATAATGTCATCGGGATTCCATTAGCGGCAGGTTTGTGGGGCTGGAAGCTCGATCCGATGTTCGGAGCTGCTGCGATGAGTCTTTCAAGTTTCTGCGTTGTAACAAATGCGTTAAGGCTTAATTTTCTTAAATTAAATTAATGTATAATTAGGCGAAGATTCAATATAAGGAGTTTTTTAATGAAAATCCAGCGATATAAAATTTTTTGTTCTCTTGCGATAATTTTGTCTGCCGTTATATGTCCGGCTTCAGTTTCAGCAAAAGTATCAATGACACTGCCGCAGTATGTTCAGGAAATTTTATTAAATAATTATTCTCTGAGAGCAGGCGTTAAAAATGTCGAGGCTGGCTATTATTCCGTTCTTGCCGCAGTCGGCTATCAAAGACCTTCGACAGCTGCGTCATCGTCTTTTTCGTATGCGACAAGACAGGGCGATGCTGACAACGTAACAGCCGGAAATCTGGCGTTAAGACTTTCACAGCGCATTGACATATCAGGAAGTTATAAACTTGATGAACAGCAGAATATTTTAGGTTACGAAGTTTCAAGAGCGAATTTTGACGACACCGTCAATACAATGATAGCCGCCGCAGAAGAAACATGGTGGTCTGCTGTGCTTGCACGTGAAAATGTTAAACTTCAGAAAGAAATCATGACGCAACGTTCCGAAAATCATAAAATCACAATGGAAAAATATAATCAGGAACTTGTGCCGAGACTTGACATCGTTCGCAGTGATGCTCAGGTTGTTGAAGCCGGAAGCCTTGTCAAGAACGCTGAAACAACATACATGAATCTTTTAGCCGAACTTTCATTGATGGCAGGAGGTCTTGACGTTGAGCCAGTCGAAGAAGAGCTGAAAGTTCCTGTTTTCGATGTAACTTTGAATTTTGATGAAGCTCTGACATACCGTCCTGATGTCCGTGCAGCGAGATTGAATCTTGAACGTGCAAAACTCGTCAAGAGTCTTACTGCAAAAGGTCTCTCGCCGACACTCGATTTTGCTTTCCAGTTTACGCCGTGGTCTGACCCTGAGGCTTTTACAACACCGAATAACAGACAGGTCGGAGCATCTTTGACTCTCAGTGTTCCCATAACGGACGGCAATACAACAAAATATAAAGTTCTGAACGCTGACAGACTTATTCAGGCTTCCGAAGCAAATCTCAAATCCGTTGAAGAATCCACGCGCCGCGACATTGCTGTGGCGGTCAACAACTGGCGCAACGCCTCAGCAGCTGAGCAGGATAAAAAAATTCAGGTTGAACGTTCCGAAGAAGAATTAAGAATCACTGAATTAATGTATTCTGAAGGAATGGGCGCACAGATTGACTTAATAAACGCTCAGACGGCATATCAGACTGTTAAGACAGAATATCTTGACGCAATAAAAAATATGTACGTTGCTCTTGTGGCTCTGCGAAAGGCAATCGGGGATTATTCGCCCAGCGAGGACGGTACATGGAATGAAGCGAAACAGCTTTACGGCAAAGGCAACGATGTGTTAGGCGAACCGGGCTTGAAAACTCTCCGCACGGATATGAAAAAGCTGAAAACAAAGAACGCTAAGGCTAAGAAAGATTAGAGATGAAAAAATTTATTTTCAGACAAAAATTTTTTATCGCAGTCATTTTATTGCTGTTAGTAGCTACCGCGCAGGTATCTGAAGCAAAAACAACGAAAGCCGGAAATATTGCGTCTCTGTTTGCCCGTGTGAACCCCTCGCTCGGTGCAAAGAGAGCAAAAGATTACGCAGCCGTTGTTGTTAAGGCAGGAGAAAAATTCAAGCAGGATCCTTACGCAATAGCGGCTATAATCGTCCATGAATCGACAGTGAATCACAAGGCTGTTTCAAAAGGCGGCGATTACGGTTTGATGCAAATCCGATGGAAAGTCCACGCGGCGGCAATTAAAAAAAGATTCCCGAAAGTCAAAAAAGCAAACGATCTTTTTGATGTCAGGACAAATGTTTTGTACGGCACTGAAATTTTTTCGGATTGTATGTCGAGGTCCGGGAATAACCTGCGCAGCGGAATCTTGCGTTACAGCGCAGTGATAAAGTCATCGCAACAATCAATGAATTGAACGGCGGAAAAAAAGTCAAAGCCGGAAAGAAAAAATAGAAGACAGGGAGAAAAATGAATAACATGAAAAAATTTTGTTGGATTTTAATATTTCTTGCAATGTTCTGCGCGACAGCATCAGCCGATATTATTTACACGACAGCAGAGGGCGGTCTTGGTGTTATCAAAGTCGGTAGCGTTACCAGTGCAAGCCTTACGGGTATCACGTACAACGCCACGGCAAATTCAGTAGCCGCGCCGTACTGGGAAAATAATACATCGAACGGCGAGGGAAATTCAAAAATAATTTTAATCACGCCGAAATCCAGTGATGACAATACAATTTCCGGTGATACCGCACTGATATTTTCTTCAGCTTCATCGCTCACATCTCCGCTTAACGATGCAAACGATCCTGCCGTGCTGAAAGGTACATACGGAACGCCTGTCATATGCGGAACGAACAGCGGAGGAAGTCTGTATCTCGCAACGGGAGCTTCAGTACGTGAATACAAAACTTCAAACTTTTCTCTTTACAACACATACACACACCCCAGCTATGATGTTTCGCCGAATCCCGAAATCAAGAGCATTTTGAAAACAGACTCGAACATTTATCTTCTTGCGGCAAGAAACAGCGCGGTATCAAACGATTTAATACTTGTAATGAACGGACTTCTGACGCTGAATACAGAAAATGCGTCCTCGTGGGAGATTCCTACAAAAACTTCAAAGACCGCAGCTTTAATCAGTGATTCAAGAATTGCTGTCGGCTGTGATGAGGGAGTTTGGAACGCAAAAAGCTCAAATTCAGTAAAGCTCGTTTCAACTGATTACCCTGTCGTTTCAATTTGTCAGGACAGCAGCAGCGGCTTTTATTACATCGTCCAGTCTGATAATAACGGCGTAAAAACAAATTCGCTCCGGCATTATCAGAATACAACGACAGATACTGAGTTATTGAATAACATTCAAGGCGACGGCGCACAGATTGTCCGCGACAATGCCTATAATGTTCTTGCAGTGTTAATCGGAAATACAATCAAACTTTACAATATTGCCGAAGATACTGAAATAACAATTTCAGGTTTGACAGGTACGCCGATAAGCATTGCGCCGATTTCGACAAGCGGAAACTCAGCGGATTCAAGCAGCGGCTGTATGATTGGCAGTACAGGGCTTGTATTTGCTGTGGCTTTGTTTGCCGCTCTTAAACAGAAAAGGAAGTAAATACAATGAACAAAATCATCACAATAGGACGCGAATTTGGTTCAGGAGGCAGAGAGTTCGGGAGAAAACTCGCGGCTCTTCTGAATTTTCCGTATTATGACCGCGAAATCATAACGGAAATTTCAAAACGAACATCGCTTTCTGAAAAATACGTTCAGAATATCGCGGAAAACAAGCCCATCATTCCGTTTCCGATTCACACTGGCAGAACATTTTTTGCGGTGATGCCGGACTACGGACAGTCTGTGCAGGCTGAACAGCATAATATAATCCGTGAAGCCGCTTCAAAATCCGATTGCGTTATCGTAGGGCGTGGCGCGGACTATATTTTGCGTGAACTCCACCCGTTCAGAATTTTTGTATATTCGGACACTGAAAGCAAAATTAAAAGATGCCGTGAAAATCAAAGCAACGATTATGAACATTCAGAGATGTCCGAAAAGGAACTCGCAAAACGAATCGAGCAGATTAACAGGGCGCGTTCGGAATATTACGGGTTTTACACTGGACAAAAATGGGGCGATAAAGCAAATTACGATCTTTGCGTCAATACGAGTTTCATAACACCTGATAAACTTGCCGAGGCGGTTAGACTTTTAATGTAACCTAAGGTTACCAAAAGCACTTGCCGAATATGTCGAGCTTTATAAGCTTTTTGCGGAGTCAGATGTCATATTCCTTCATTGTCCGTTGTTCCCCGCAACTGAGGGAATCATTAATAAAAATAATATTGCGAAAATGAAAGACGGTGTTATTATTATTAATAACAGTCGCGGACAGCTTGTCGTTGAACAGGATCTCGCCGATGCTTTGAACTCGGGAAAGGTTTACGCGGCAGGGCTTGATGTCGTTTCAACAGAGCCGATAAAAGCCGACAACCCGCTGTTAAAGGCAAAGAATTGTCTGATTACGCCTCATATTTCATGGGCGGCACAGGCAGCACGCCAGCGCATTATGGACATCACGGTCGATAATGTAAAATCATTCTTAAACGGCAACCCGGTCAACGTCGTAAACAAATGATAAAGGAGTCATAAAATTGAAAAACGTAACTTTTGATTATTCCCACGCATCATCATTCGTGGCGGCTCATGAAGTCGAGAGCATGAAGTTTACGGCTTCTAACGCCGCAGAAAAATTAAAATCCCGCAAGGGTGAAGGCAATGACTTTTTAGGCTGGATAGATTTGCCCGTCAATTATGACAGGGATGAATTTGCAAGAATCAAAGCCGCCGCGAAAAAAATTCAGGGCGATTCAGATGTGTTGCTCGTTATCGGAATCGGCGGTTCGTACCTCGGAGCAAGGGCAGCTATTGAATTTCTGCGTCACGGTTTTTACAACGAAATGAGCAAGGAAGCACGCAAGACCCCGTTAATTTACTACGTTGGAAACAGCATGAGCGGCACTTATCTCAGCGATGTTATTGACTTGCTTGGCGATAAGGATTTTTCAATCAACGTTATTTCAAAGTCAGGCACGACAACAGAATCGGCAATCGCGTTCAGAGTATTTCAAGAACTGCTCGTTAAAAAATACGGAAAAGCCGAAGCAGCAAAGCGCGTTTATTCAACAACGGACAAGGCACGCGGCGCGTTAAAGACTCTCTCCGATGCTGAAGGTTACGAATGTTTCGTTATACCTGATGACGTGGGCGGAAGATTTTCGGTTCTGACACCTGTCGGACTTCTTCCCATTGCCGTCAGCGGTGCGGACATTGACAAATTAATGGAGGGTGCTGCCTCGTTCCGCGAAATAGCTTTGAATAATCCCTACGAGACTAACCCGTCAATGCTTTATGCGGCATTAAGAAATATTCTGTGCCGCAAGGGCAAGAGCGTTGAAATTCTCGTCAACTATGAACCGTCAATGCATTACATTTCAGAATGGTGGAAACAGCTTTACGGCGAGAGTGAGGGCAAGGATCAGAAAGGAATAATGCCAGCGTCAGTCGATTTGACAACGGATCTTCATTCAATGGGTCAGTTCATTCAGGACGGAAGCAGGATAAAATATGAAACCGTCTTGCGTCTCGAAGAACCGCGTGGCAATTTCACGTTAAAGTCTCAGGACAATGATCTTGACGGTCTTAACTATCTCGCCGGAAAGACCATGAATTACGTTAATCAATGCGCCATGCAGGGTACAATGGCTGCACACGTTGAGGGCGGAGTTCCTAACTTTATCGTCAACATTCCTGAACAGAACGAATTTTATCTCGGACAGCTGTTCTACTTCTTTGAGTTTGCTGTCGGCGTAAGCGGATACATCAACGGCATCAACCCGTTCGACCAGCCTGGTGTTGAATTTTACAAGAGCAACATGTTCAAACTTTTGGGCAAGCCGGGCAAATAAAAAATAATCCGTAGAAAAAAATCTCAGCAGTTTCGGAATTTTCCGGGACTGCTTTTTTATGATGGACAGCTATACACGAAAAGGCGATGTCTTTTCAAGCGTGGCTCTTTACCATTTCCCCGAATCCTGTCATTTTTCTCTCCTTGTGTGTTATTATACATAAAACGCAATTCATCTCGCTTAAAGAAGCGGGAGTCTTCTTGCGAATCAAGATAAAAAATTTTTTTACTCCGGGAGATGAAATCATGCACAATTATCTTGACATTCTCGAAAAATTCGAGGAAACAGGCACAAAAACATGGCTTGTAGGGGATACTGTACGAATGCTTCAGATGGGGCTTCAGCCTGATCTGATTACTCTTGCAATAGACTCCGATGATATGTACAGAACAGCACTCGTGCTTGGCACCGGAACTGTAGATGCACGCGGTCCCTATCCTGCACTGCGCGGCGAAATTTCGGGAGTTCCCTTCAGAGCATTCGGACTTCGCGGAGCAACGATAGAAGATGATCTTGCATGTCGCGATTTAAGCATCGAAGCCATTGCAATACGTTCAGATGGCGGAATAATTGACCCGTTCGGAGGACGTTTTGACATTCGCAACAAAGTTATAAGACTTACGGGCGATAATGTTGAACTTATCTTTGATGATCCGTTAAGAATCCTGAGAATGCTGCGTTTTTCAGCAGAACTCGAAATGGATATTTTCTGGAAAACTGAAAGCGATGTCCGTGATTTTCTCAAAGACCACGCAAGCAGAATGGCGGAAATTCCTGCTGAACGATGGGGACGCGAGATTTTGAAAGGTATCGCGCGAAGACCTTACAAATTTATCAGGCTTTGCGATTCGTATCATTTGCTCCCGTTTTTCCTTAAGGAACTCGAAGATATGAAAGCTGAGAAAAAACTTTACGAACACGTTCTGAAAGTCCTCAACGTCATTGAAAGGAAACTCGATACCAACATTATAATGCAGAGCAACGCTTTTGTTCTTGCAGGGCTTCTCGGCAACATCGGCACAAAAACTCTTGACGGACGCGACAGAAATAAATTTACAGACAGGCTCGTAAACGAATATCTCACGCGCTGGAATGTAATTTCCGAAACAATCGAAGAAGTCATCGCAATCATCAACACGTATAAAGATCTTTACAAACCCGTGAGCGAAAAAGAATTTTGTGAAGATGTCCTTCAGTATTCTGAGGAGGCTGTTGAAGTCGCGCTGGAGTTTGCAAAATGTGTTGTCGAGTCCGAAAATGCGGAAGAAAAATACAGCGAAATCCTTGAAGACAACACCTGGAATTTGAAACAGGTTCTGCGGAGATTCAATCACGTCAGACTTCAGACTGAAGGTGCAACTCGTTATATGACAGGACGTGAGGTTATGAGTCTTTTAAATCTGAAACCCGGTCGCCGTGTCGGAGAACTTCTTGAAGGTCTTGACATGGCTGTAGGAACAGGCAAAGTCAACAGCCGTGAAGGTGCTGAAGAGTGGCTGAAAGCACAATAGCGGCAATTTCAACGGCACTCGGCGAGGGCGGCATTGCAATCGTACGTGTCTCCGGCGCTGATGCCGTTAAAATTTCAACAAAAATTCTTTCACGAAAAAAATTCGACATTCCCGGCAAACTTTATCTTACAAATTTAACGGACGCGGACGGAAATATTTTGGATCGCGTTCTTGCAGTTCATTTTGCAAAACCCAAAAGCTACACCGGCGAAGATGTTTTTGAAATTCATACTCACGGAGGAATTTTTATAGCAAAACTCTGTCTTGAATTTTTGCTCAAAAACGGAGCTGAACCTGCACAGCCGGGAGAATTTACTCGCCGTGCTTTCATAAACGGAAGGATTGATTTATCACAGGCTGAAGGAGTTTTAGGTATCATAAAGGCTCAAAGTCTTGAAGCTCTCAAGGCATCAGCAAGAACTCTCACGGGAGGGCTTTCAGAGGAAATTCAAAAAATCCGTTCAGAAATTTTAGACGTTCAGGCAAATTTTGAGATTAATCTTGACTTTCCAGAGGGAGAAATTTTTAACGAAAATTTTGACGCAGGCTCTGAAATTTCAAAAATTGTTGACGAAACAGAAAATCTTTTAGCGAAATGTGAAGCCGGAATGATTTTCAACAACGGCATCAAAGTAACGATCGCCGGCAAGCCCAATGTCGGAAAATCTTCGCTGCTCAACGCAATTTTAGATAAAAAACGCGCAATCGTTACGGAAATTCCCGGCACTACACGCGACATCATCAGCGAAAAAATTTTGATAAATTCTCTTCCCGTTATCTTATCTGACACGGCTGGACTCCGCGAAACTGAAAATGTCATCGAAGCCGAGGGAGTTAAACTCGCAATGAACTCCGCGAACGACAGCGATTTATGTTTGTTTGTCGTTGACGGCTCAAAGAAAATTTCAGATGAAGAATTAAATTTCATAAATTTTTTTTCAGAACGTTCAATCGTTGTTATCAACAAATCCGACCTTGAACAGGCTGAAAATTTTGGTTTAGCTTCAACAATTCAAAAAATTCACGTTTCGGCAAAAAATAAAACGGGCATTGATGAACTGAAAAACGCAATTTACAGCAAGGCGGTTAAAATTCCTGCGTCAGGCGGCGAACTCAACGCTTCATCGGCACAGCTTTATGACATTCGCGGAAGTCTTGAAACTTTGCGTGAGGCTTTGAAACTTTCGCTCAACGGCTCTGAATCCGACATCATAACGGGACTTCTGAATGACGCGAGAGTATCTTTAATGCGCGTACTCGGACTTGAAGCCGGCGATGAACTTTTAGATTATATGTTTAGCCGTTTCTGCGTAGGAAAATGAAACTCTTGTGCTAAAATTTCCTCAAAAAATTCAGGAGGCTTTCACATAAAATGAAAAAAATTTTTTCGGCACTGGCTCTTTTGATTTTAATTTCAGCACCTGCCTTTGCGTTAAGCGACGCTGAATATCTTAAAATGAAAAAAAACAATCAGAGTTTTGCTCGAGCCGACAGAAAACTGACAAACGTCTGGAATAAATTAAAAAAATCTCTTCCGGAATATGCATTTGAAGAACTTCAGAAAAATCAGCGCGAATGGCTCAAAAGCGGGCGCGATTATGCCGCGAATGCTTACATTAAAGAAGGCTACTCGCGCACAGAAGCCTACACGTTCGCTACGAATGACAGAGCAAACAAACTCCCAGACATTGCCGCACAAATTGAAAACGAAAACGACGTTCAGACAGAGCCGGGGTTTCCTCTTGATGAAGATGACAGACGTGGCGAAATTGAAGAAAACAGATTTCAAAATTCAGAATCAGACGGAATCGTTTATGAGGGCAACTACACAAGGCGCACGGCAGGCAGCAGAGGCGGCTTTATGACTGTTTTAATAGTTGATAAAAATTCAAACGAAGCCGAAGTTACAATAAGCATCAAAAATCCTGAGGCAACATGGACTGCAAGAGGCTGGATAAATGAAGACAACTCGCTTGAACTTTTCGATTCAAATTACAGCTCCTGCCAAGCAAATTTAACGTTCAGCAAAAACCGCGTTAGAATCGAAACTTCACCCGAAGATGACTGGGACGAAATTTTAGGTGAAGGCTCACGTCTTGACGGAGTTTATGACAAAAATTAAGATTGTTATAATATATTTAGGATTTTAAGATAGGAGAGAGGAATTTTGCCGCCTGAACTCGATAATGAACTCGAATACAATTATGATCCCGAAGAATTTCACAGGCAGGTCGTTTATGTTGACGTATATTCGCCCGAATCTTTTTCGCGCGAACAGTCTCGGAATGCCGACAAACGCGCTATGGAATTTTTCGGAATACCAAGCATATTGTTAATGGAAAATGCTGCAATGGCTGTCGTTCAGCAGATAAAAGAATATTCTGTTTTCGCCATCATCTGCGGAACAGGAAGCAACGGCGGAGACGGTCTTGCAATCGCAAGGCATCTGTGTATCATCGGCAAAGATGTCCGCGTCTATATCATCGGAGATCCGCGCAAGGGTAGCGATGACTTCAAAACAAATCTGAAAATCATGAGCAAGCTTGCTCCTGAAGTCTTGAACACTGTCAACGATGAAAATTACGAAGAATTTGAAGCGGCAGTCAAAGGCTGCGAAGCCTGCATTGATGCCATGTTCGGAACGGGACTTAACCGTGAAATCGAAGGCATGCAGAAAAGAGTTATTGAGACAATGAATCAATATTCAACTCATGTTGTTGCTGTTGATATTCCTTCAGGACTTGACTGCGACTCAGGACAGCCTTTAGGTGTGTGTGTTCATGCGGCAAGAACGATAACATTCCACAGAATGAAAAAAGGTCTTGACATTTCACCGCAGTACGGCGGCGATGTTGCCGTTACCTACGTTGGCATTCCAAATTAAAATCAAAGAAATAAAATTTTTTTTATCATGCAAAAAAAATTTTCCGCATTTTTGTTGATTTTCCTGCTTGCACTGCCGGGAAATTCCTTTGCAGCTGAAAACAACAGCATTATCAACTACACGAATACTGATCCTTTTCATCTTTCAAGCACATCGTTTGATCTTCAGTCAAGTCTCTCGCCGTATTATTCGCTGAACGGTCTTGGCGATATTGACTTTTTTTATCAGCTTCGTGATGTAACAGGCGAAAGTTTTTATGACGCGTCAAGAGTCGCAGGACCTCAATGGTTCGCAACAGTATATGAAAATTATTCGACCGTCTATAACAGCAATACCGACAATAACGCAAATGCCAACCGTAACAACCTGAATACCGGACGTACGGTCTATCGCAGAACTCTCGGCGGTGAAGATGCAATTCACGTTTCGACAATCGGAGATATTATTGACGGATTCAATTTTGTCTTCATTGAAGAACCTCAGCCTTACGCGGCGTGGCTTACAGGTTTTAATCAGCAGGAAGATGTTTTCAATGCGCTTGCGAATTATTATGACGTTTACCCAGATCCTCTTGAAAGTCTCTGCATAGTAACGACTGACGGCTTCGCAAAAATAAATGTCGATTTCGCAAACCCTTACGCGCGTCATTTCCCGTTCTGGTGGAACTGGAGAGGCAACACCTCCACCACTGCAAATTATTCATGGTGGCAAAATTTATATAACTGGACAAATCTGCTCCCGAATTACACGACTGAACCGGTAGCGTATATTTACAATCCTTCAGACGGCGGAATTTATGCAAAGTCATACGTTTATTCAACGTATTCAAAAATTTACGACACTGTAACATCAGGCGATTATGTTTACATAAATTACACTGACGGAACGAATTTATACATAACATCGGGCGATGTAACAAGCAGCAGCTATTTAATCTGCTCCGGCGATACAACGGTATATAAAATTTCCGGCGATGCAGTTTATAATTCATCGAACGGTCTTGTTTACACCTTAGAGTCGGCATGGAACGATAACTGCGTTTATGTCTGTTCACCGCGTTATGTTGATGAAGCAATCGCTGTTCAGGGTTTTGACGGATATGACTACACCGTGAATGTTTCTCCGTCGAATGAACAGTCCATAGCTTCGACAGAGTATTTAAACACAACCGTAACTATTCGCGGCGATGCTGACGATTACGGAAGCAGACTCGGATATATCACATTCAGACAGCGCGCAAGTTTCGCGGACGGTTACAGAAATTATCGTGAAGCTTCATCAATGCCGGTCGTGTTTGTAAATGTCTCAAACGGTAACGCGGCTGAAAATCCTCTGATGTTCGATATGACGATTACATATCCTGATGACGACAAAGTCATCAAGCGCGTAAAATTCAAATGGAACGCTCAGACGGATTTATTAAATCAGAATTTAGGAACGTTCTTCACGATGAAGCCTGTTAATGACGCAAGCTCAAAAACTTACAACGTTGAAACAAAAATCACGAACAGAACAGGCACACGCTACATGTTGTACCGATACGACAACAATCTTCTGCCGCAATACTGGAAATATGATTTGACTGAAGACGTTTACGGAACACTGCCGAAAAGATTTCTGCTCGACTCTCACAGCCAGATAGCTCCGGGACTTGTTACGGTTTATGACAATAATCTTTACATTTACGCCCAGACAGATACAGCACCGTCTTTCAGATTATATGAATACAATCAGGGCAACCCGAAAAATCTGTGGCTGAATTACAAACGTGTCGGAGGAATGAACGGCGGCGAAACGCTCGCTCGTGTTATGCCTGATGCGGCTCTTGCAGCGGATGACGATGACGAGGTTACTGTACAGACGTTCTCGATGGCTTTCAGAGATGTTAAAGATGACAGCGACAACACCGAAAACGAAATTCAATCCTTAATAGGAAGAACTCCCGTGATGAATGACGTAACAGATACGGTCGCTCAGCCTTATTACACTTACATTGACACATCGGCGATGAACGCTTTCAGAATTGACGTTGACTTAACGGGAGCGAATTTATTCAGAAGCGTTTACGATATGGTTACTGTAAGCTCCGATACAAACAGTGATGACGAAGTAACAATCTACACAACTG
>CAJODX010000043.1:0-2141 GCA_905233295.1 uncultured Synergistales bacterium
ACATCTCCCGCGCCTATCTCGAAAAAATTATTAATGCCGAGCGTGTCAGTCATGTACTCAACGCTTTGCTGCCATAAGACAGGGCTGAAGGTCTGACGGTAAAGAGACTCGCAAATTTCATCAGGATTTCTGACGGGTTTCGCGCTTACGTTTGCAATAATATCAAATTTTGCCGCGTTCCACGAAATTTTTTCAAATTCGGATTTTAATTTTTCGGCTGCGGGCTTCATATAAACGCTGTGAAAAGGTGCGCTGACGTTTAACTTCACGGCACGTTTAGCACCGTAAGTCTTTGCGTTTTCGATTGCCTTGTCGATAAATTCAGAAAGTCCTGAAATTACGACCTGACCAGGCGAATTAAAGTTAGCCGCCTGTATTTCACCATTCGGAGCGATATTTTCACAGAGATTTTTCACGCCGTCTTCGTCAAGCCCAAGCAGTGCCGCCATAGCACCCTTGCCTTCGGGAACAGCTTCCTGCATGAAAATTCCTCTTTTATGAACAAGCTGCACAGCATCTCTGAACGAAAGAACTCCGCATGCCGCAAGCGCAGTGTATTCACCCAGACTGTGTCCGGCACAGCACGCAGGATTTATATTCGCGCCCATCTCATCTGTCAAGACTTTTAACGCGGCAATACTCACTGTCATAATGGCTGGCTGTGAATTTTTCGTGAGTGTCAGCTCTTTTTCATCGCCGTTGAAAATTAAATCCGTCAGATGAAAATTCAAAGCGTCATCGGCTTCATTGAAAACGTCTTTTGCTGAATGAAAAGTTTCGTAAATTTCCTTTCCCATTCCGACGGACTGTGAACCCTGTCCGGGAAAACATAAAGCGTAAGACATTATCTTTTCACCTCGCCAACGCAGGATAAAATTTTTTCAGCTTCGGCAAACATATTTTCGATTATCGTCTTTGCCGGAAGAATTTCGTTGACCATCGCAGCACTCTGTCCAGCCATTAAAGAACCCCAATCAGTATCTCCGTCAACAACCGCGGCGCGTAATTTTCCCGTGCCGAGTGCTTCAATTTCATTTGCCGGAGCGCGTTCAGCTTCGAGTTTTTCAAATTCTGCGGTGAGTTTATTTCTCAGACATCTAACAGGGTGTCCAAGCGACTGACCTGTTATAGCCGTGCTTCTGTCGCGTGCGTCCAAAACAGCCTTTTTGTAATTTGCGTGGACTGTGCATTCTTCACAGCAGATAAATCTTGTGCCGACCTGAACGCCTTCAGCTCCCAGCGCAAAAGCCGCAACAACTCCGCGCCCGTCAGCAACTCCGCCAGCGCAGATCACAGGAATTTTTACAGCCTGAGAAATCTGCGGTGTCAAAACCATCGTTGTGAGTTCGCCGATATGTCCGCCCGCTTCCATACCTTCAGCCACGACAGCGTCCGCTCCCTGTTTCTCGACTCTTTTTGCCTGAGCCACTGACGCAACAACTGGGATTACGATTGTTCCTGCTGGCTTTAATTTTTCCAGAAATTTTCCGGGGCTTCCTGCACCTGTCGTAACAACAGGAACTTTCTGTTTCAAAGCAATTTCGAGCGCACTTTCAGCCGTCGGGGACATCAGCATTATGTTAAGTCCGAAAGGTCTGCCAGGTTCGATTAATTTTTTTGCCTTTATGATTTCCTGTTCGAGAATTTCGGGAGGCGTTGCAGCCGCCGCGATTATTCCAAGTCCTCCGGCATTGCTGACCGCCGAAGCGAGTTCAGCGTTTGCAACCCAAGCCATTCCGCCCTGAATTAAAGGGTATTTTGTGCCGAGCAGTTTACAGATTCTGTTGTCTTCTCTCAATAACATTTTTATTTATTCATCTCCTTGTTTTCTGTTCTTTATTTTTATTCTTTGATTTCAAGCAAGCCGTTGACGTTTTCGTGAATGAAATTTCTTGCGACCGATACCGCGCTCAGAATCGCAGGAGATTTTGAACGTCCGTGCGCTTTTATCACAGCACCGTTGACTCCGAGCAATGGCGAGCCACCGTACTGTTCGTAATTAAATCTCTTCCATAATTTTTTCACGACAGGAGCCATTAAAACCATTCCGCATTTTGCCATAAAAGATTTTCCGACTTCGTCAGTCAGAAGAGATTTCAAGCCCTGCATAATGCCTTCGCCGAGTTTCAGCGCGATATTGC
>CAJODX010000043.1:2153-17246 GCA_905233295.1 uncultured Synergistales bacterium
CATACGATAACGTCAGCGTGTCCCCAGACAACTTCGTTGCCTTCGATGTAACCGCCGAAATTTATGCTACCGTTCTGCTCGATTAGTTCACGTGCGCCCAAAACAGTGTCATCGCCTTTTATTTCTTCAGTGCCGTTTGACAGTAATTTTATTTCGGGATTTGCAACGTTCATAATTTTTTTTGAGTAAAGTTCGCCCATCAGCGCAAACTGCAAAAGATTTTTCGGCGTACAGCGTACAGTCGCTCCAACATCGAGCATCAATGAAACTTTTTCAATAGAGGGTATAGGCACACCGAGCGCGGGTCTGTCAATACCGGGCAAACGTCCGACAACAAGAACACCGCCAGCAACGATTGCACCCGTACTGCCAGCAGAAACACAGCCCTGAGCATCTCCGCGTCTGACCATTTCCATTGCAACCCGAAGACTTGAATTTTTTTTCTTGCGGATCGCGTTGGCAGTGTGTTCGTCAGGATCAATAATTTCGCTTGCGTGTTCGATGTGTATTCTAGGGTGATTAACTCCGCAGGCTTTAATTTTTTCTGAGTCTCCCGTCAGTACGATTTCAATGTCGCTGTATTTTTCAACAGCTTTCAACGCTCCTGTGCAGATTTCTCCGGGTGCGTTGTCTCCTCCCATAGCGTCAAGCGCGATCACTATATTTTTTCCGCTCAAAATTTTTCACCTGCCTTAATCTAAAACTTCAATGATGAAACGTCCGACAAAAATTTCTTTATCTCCGACTTTTGTATGAACGCTCACAATTTTTTTCCCGTCGTGGCTGACCCCGACTTTTGCCCTTGCGATTAAAATATCTCCGACACGGGCATGCCCTTTATATTCTCCGCGCATTGAATCTATTATGACTTTTGCGGCGTTGACAGCTGCGACAGCGATTGAACCTGCCTGAGCGTAAATATAATTGTCGCTCACAATATCAGTGAAACGGAATGCCATTTCCTTTGCTGTGCGTAAAACAGATAATGCCCATCTGTCCGGCTCAAGTTCAAGAAGTTCGCCGATGACTTCCGAAGGGCTTAACGATTGAAGTTTACTTGCGGCGGTCTGTGCCATTGATTTGATTCTTTCACGGAGTTCAGGCACTCCTTTGAGAGCGCGGTCAAGACGAACGGTACTGACACTGACACCCAAACGCGCTGCCAGTTCATTGTCAGTTACCATTGGATTTGAAGAAATTATTTTTATTAATTCGTCCTGCCGTGATTTCCGATTTTTTAGCACCTGCTGCTAATACCTCATTGCAAAAAATTTTCTGCAAAGTATATTCACAGATTCATTTTTGGTCAAGCGTAAAATTCTAAACGTCAAGGCAGCTTCCACCGATGAACTCGCGAATGACTGAATTATTCGGGATGCCGTCGTTGTTTAATGCCGGAACAAAACGCAGAATATTTAACAATCTCAAAGCCTCGCTGAAAACCGAAGAATGTTCATCGACCGTGTGCAGCAAAGGTTCAACGTAAGGCTTTAAAACTCCAAGCTCATAGGGCAAAGCCGAATTGAAAATTGCATCGGCACGGCTCTGATACGGGAAAATATATTTTTTCGCGCCATTCACGACTTTCGGATAAACTTCAAGCGTAACCTGTGCGCTCTTGCCGCGTGTTCTGTAATCGCGGATAATTCTGCGCAAAAGTCTGTTATCGCCCGTACTCGTCCTGTTGTGAGGATCAATGCAGATTCCTGTTAAAGGCGAAACAAAAATTCCATAGCGGCTCGACTCAGGCAACATTGACAAAATTCTGTCGTTCAACCCGTGAATGCCCTCCATGATGAGAACGTCAGAAGGTTTCAGTTTTATGACTTTTCCCGGCTCTTTCTTTCCTGTTATGAAATTATAGATTGGCGTAACGACCTGTTCACCGGCTAAAATCCGTGTCAGATTATCTTCGAGCATATTAAGGTCAAGAGCATCAAGACGTTCGTAATCATATTCGCCGTTTTCATCTTTCGGAGAATCTTCGCGCTCTTTGAAATAATTGTCGAGCGGCAAAGTTACGGGAGTTTTTCCGCAGACCATAAGCTGAACTTTTAATCTTTCAGAAAATGTCGTTTTGCCTGAACCTGAAGGTCCCGCAATCGTTACGACTTTCACAGGTCTTGCGGCAATGTCTTCCGCTTTTTGTGAATGGAAAGCTTCGGCAATCAAAATTAATTCCTGAATTTTTCCTTCCGTTACACGGTGATGGAGTTTGTTAAGATAATTCAAATCCAAAACCTGAAGCCAGTGAGCATAATCGAAGAAAATTTTTCCCATTGAAGGCTCTAATTTTAATTCAGGAGTTCCCTCGGGGTCTTGTGGGTCAGGAAATCTCAGCAACATTCCCTGTTCATATAATGTTAAATCGTAAACTCTGAGCTGTCCCGTTGACGGCGCAAGAGGAGTTCCGCAAAAATATCCGTAGCGTTCGCCGCAGCGGTAGACTTCAACAGGATCGAGATTTGCACGGACAAACAAGTCGGCGAGTTCGCTGTCTCCCTGACGCTGAAAAACTCTTCGCGCCTTGTCAATCGTAAGAACCTCGCGCTTTATCGGCGAGTCTCTGCGTATAATCTCGTTCATTTCGATTTTTATTTTGTCAATGTCAGTCTGAGTTACGGGAAAATCTTCAAATTCCCAGTAATGAGAATCCGCGATTGAATGCCGCCATACAGCCTTGCGTCCAAGAACTCTCGCGCATGCAATGACTAATATAAATCCCAGAGTTCTTTTATAAATTCTCTGTCCCGTAGTCGAAGTTGACGGAATAAACTCGACCGTAGCGTCTTCATCTATTATCCAGTCGAGAGGTCTGCTGTAATTATTAACAAACCACGCAATAATTCCGCGCTGGGACATGTCGTGTTTCGTTACCATTTCATTCATAACATCGTGTCCCGTTACGGGAGCTTCGCCTGCTATGTAACTTGCTATATACGTATCTCTTTTTACCGCCGGCGATAAAACGCAGACTGTGAAAGCCATAAAAATTTTTTACTCCTTGTTAAAAATATTCGTGATTATAGCACCACGCCGAACCGGCAACGCATTCAATGACTTCGTCAGCTTCGGACGCGATTTTTATCATTAACGATGCGAGGGTTTTTCTGTAAAATTCTGTTGCTTCATCGTAAATTATTCCGTCTGAAAAAATATCGTCGGAAACTAAAATTAAATTTTCGCATTTTTCTTTTAACAAATGAAAATCTTTCAGAATTTTTTCGGCAACGTTATGTGAATCTTCTGAATCAAAAATTTCATTCGCAAGCCACGTTGTTAAACTTTCGATTAAAATACTTGAATTTTCGGGGATTTCAATTTCGCCGAGATTTTTTTGTTTTTCAATCGTGATGAAATTTTTTCCGGCTCTCATTGCCTGATGTTTTTTGACACGCTCAAGCATTTCTGAATCAAAAATTTTTGCCGTAGCGATATAAAATTTTTTCACGCTTTTAAATTTTTCCAGTCTGTCTTCAGCGTAAGAACTTTTTCCGCTGCCTGATGCTCCGCAAATTAAAATTATCATTTTAATAAAAAAAATTTTTTCGATAACGTTACGATTTTTTTTCGTCTGTCATTTTTCTCTCCGTGTGTGTGTTATGATACATGAAACGCAATTCTTTTTGCGAATTTCACAACAACTCAAAATTTTAACGAAAAAAACTTTTATGAACGACATTAAAAAAAATTTAAGAAAAATTATGCTTGAGCGGCAGAAAAATTTATCTGAATCTTACGTTGAAGCTGCAAGCAGAAATATACATGAACAAATTTTTTCCTCTGAACTTTTCAGAAACGCGGAAAATATTTTCACTTACATCAGCACGGAAAAAGAGCCTGATACGTTCGCTGTAATTAAAAAAGCCTTCAGCGAAAATAAAAAAATTTACGTTCCAAAATGCACAGAAAATAAAATGTCCGCCGTCCGCATTTATAATATGAAAAATTTAACGAAGGGCATGTTTGGAATTTTAGAACCTGAAAACTGTTCGGAAAAAATTTCAGCGAAAGAACTTGATATAATATTCGTTCCGTGCCTTTCAGCGTGTTTGAGCGGCAAAAGACTCGGGCACGGCAGAGGATATTACGACAGATTTTTATCGGGGCATAACGAAAAAGCAATCTGTCTTTGTTTCCGTGAAATGTTATGCGGTGAAATCCCTATGACTGAAAATGATGTTTATATGCCGCTTGTTTTAACAGAAAATTTTTAAGAGCAGGATAATTTTATTTTATGAATTTCAAAAAATTTTTTTTCATATTAAATTTATTTTTTTTCATATTAACAGAAACGCCGGAAAAAATTTTTGCAGAAGAAAAAAATTTTTCTGTAACGTGCAGCCTTTTTCCTGTTTATGATTTTACCCGTGAAATCGCCGGAGATTTTGCCGACATTCATCTTCTTTTGAAACCCGGTGCGGAACCTCACGAGTTTGAGCCGACTCCTCTCGACATAAAAATTTTGAACAACTCAGACGTTTTTATCTTCACGAACGCCAACATGGAAGAATGGGCAAAGAAAATTTCTCTTTCATTAAAAAATGTCCGTGTCTTTGACGCGTCTGAAGGAGTCGAAATTTTTAACAATGACCCTCACATCTGGCTTGACTTGGACAACGCTCAGAAAATGGTGATGAACATTGCCGGAAAACTTTCGGAAACAAAGCCGGAACTTTCTGAAATTTTTATGCGCAACGCTGAAGATTACTGCGGAAAATTGAAAGAACTCGACAAAAAATTCAGCGGACTTAACAAAAAGACGCTTGTCTTTGCCGGCGAATTTGCGTTCGGCTATTTCATCAGACGCTACGGATTCGATTTCATCAGCGCGTATGACGGCGAGAACGAACCTTCTTTGAAAAAAATGGCTGAAATTTTGAAATTCATAAACGAAAACAGAATAAAATTTATTTTTGCTGAATCTTTCGGACTTTCGGCGATAACGCGTTCAATCGCTGAACAGACAGGCGCGGAAATTTTATTTTTTGATTCCGGCGAAAAAATTCCGCAGGAAAATTTCACATTTTTAAAACTTATGCAGTCAAATTACGAGGCATTAAAAAAATTCATTGATGAATAAATCAAAATTAAAACTTGAAAACGCTGTCATAAAATACGGCGAAAATATTGTCATCAACGGCGTGTCTTTGAACGTCAGCGGAGGCGAAATTATTTTCATAACGGGCGCGAACGGTTCAGGCAAAAGCACATTAACTCGCGGAATGGCTGGGCTTCTGCCTTTGAGCGCAGGAAAACTTACGCGCACTGAACGAATGTCTTATGTTCCGCAGATTGAAGAAGCCGACAGAGATTTTCCGGCATGTGTCCGTGAAATCGTGATGACAGGAACACAGAGAAAAAGAAAATTGTTTTATTCACGCTATGACACTGAACGCGCTGAAAATTCAATGCGTGAACTTCAAATTGAAAATTTAGCCGGCTGCGAGTTAAAAACTTTGTCGGGAGGACAGCTCCGGCGTGTTTTTCTTGCACGTGCGCTGTGCGGCGAACCTGAATTATTATTGCTCGATGAACCGTGCGCAGGTCTTGACGCTGAAAGCCATAAAATTTTATTCGGTGTTCTCGAAAAAAAACTTTCGGAGGGCTGTGCTGTCATCATGGTAACTCACGATGATTCAGATCTCGAAGGCATCAAAAACAGCCGCGTTATAAAAATTTCGGAAGGGAAAATTTTATGAGCGAAATTCTGGAAATTCTTTCTTATCCTTTTGTGATCCGTGCGCTCGTTGCTGGGTCATTAATTTCAGTTTGCGCTTCAGTGCTGGGCGTGATACTCGTTCTGAAACATTATTCTTTAATCGGACATGGGCTTTCAGAGATAGGCTTTGCAAGTCTTTCCGCGGCTTCAGCTTTAAATCTTTCCGCCCTTGCAGTTTCAACTCCGTCCGTAATCGCTGCGTCATTCGTGATAATGTTCGTGAGTCAGAAATATAAAACCGCAGGTGATATTGCCATAGCCGTAGCTTCATCGGCTGCTCTTGCTTTCGGAATTATCATTTCGTCCATTACAGGTTCAGTCTCGAACACGGGAGCATATCTTTTCGGGAGCGTCCTCGCTGTAAGTCAGAGCGATTTAATTTTTTCGGTTGCTCTTTCATTCGCAGTGATGTTAATTTTCATAATTTTTTATAACAGAATTTTTCTGATAACATACAATGAAGATTATGCGCGTTCACTCGGTATCAACACGGCTTTTTATCAGTTTGTAATTTCAGTTTTAACTGCTCTTGTCGTTGTTTCTGGAATGAGAATCACGGGAACTCTTTTAATTTCAGGCGTGATAATCCTTCCGGCAGTAACGGCGAAAAATTTTGCATCGCGCTTCAAAACCCTGATAATAATTTCAGGCGTTATATCGTTCGTGGCATTCACAGCTGGATTAATAGTTTCATTCATTTTCAATATTCCTGCGGGTGCCGGCGTTATACTCTCAAATACTGCAATATTAATTGCGGCAAAAATTTTAAAATTCATAAAAAATTAAAAAATTAAAAAAAAATTAAAATGACAGGAAAAGGACACAGACTTTCAACAACGGCAATTATCTTAGGGGCGACAGGTTCACCATTAGCGGCACTTTTTAGCTTCTTCGGCTCAACATTCCCGGATTCTTCAGAATATGTATTTTTTGGAAGGAAACGCAACCGCTGGCACAGACGCTGGACTCATTGGTTCGTTCCGTGGGCATTGCTTGCATATGTATGTTTCAAGAGAGCCGGCTGGATAGTTCCGAGACTCTCGGCACTTGTTGACGGCAGGAACGCTCACTATGATCTTTGGGCTTGCGCGGGATTTTGGCTGATGGGCTGCCTGCTTCATATTTTAGAAGATGCTTGGTGCGGAACAGTCCCGTTTTTGCTCCCATGGAAACGTGGTGTCGGGATTCATGTTTTCCATATGTCAAAGAAAATCGGCGAGATGAGTCGCGGCGAAAGAAATTTTGTCTTGTGCTGCGTATTAATATCGATAGCAGCCTTTAGCGTCAGATTTTTAACTGTCGACAGCGCGGTGGAATTTTTGCAGACTCTTTGGAAAAATATTTAGGAGTTAGGAATAAAAATTTTATACGCTTAAAATGTTCATTAAGGCCTGCGAATTTTGATTAGCCTGAGAAAGCATTGAACTGCCTGTGCTATTAAGAATTTGACGCTTAACAAATTCCATGTATTCTTTAGCCATGTCGGCATCTTTGAGGCGACTCTCGGCTTCCTGTAAATGCAGACTTGTCTGTGTCAAACTGTTGGCATTATATTCAAGTTCGTTTTGATACGCGCCGATCTTAGAACGCTGTGAACTGACTTTGTGAATAGCTTGGTCAAGCAGCGTTATTGATTTAGAAGCTAATTCTCTCGACGATACGTCAACATGATTAAGGCCAAGAGCTTCGGCTCTCATGTCGCCGATATTAATATAAATATCCTCTCCGAAATTCTGTCCGATTTGAAATGATGTGCTTCTGTCGTCAATGTGAACGATGGTTTGATAAGGCTTAGAATCGCTCGTCAAAATATAACGTTTAGTATCGTCATCCCACTTCGCGCTGACACCAGCCATAGCGTCAAATTTAATGCTGATGTTCGGGCTTATAACACCGTCGACTTTGTTTCCGTCAGCATCAAATTGATCAACGATGACTTTTCCTGTGTGAGCGTCCGCAATAGACACTGAGAAAATATTATCTTCGGCCTCTTGAAGAGTATTAAGATTTAGAGCGTTGATTAAATCATTATTTTCAGAAGTGAAAGTCAATCGTCCGTCAGTTCCGGCGATAGCACTGCGAATTACAAGCGTAGCTTTTGAAGTCGTAACTTCATCGCGGAATGATAATAATTTCTCTAAATCTTCTTTCGAGTAATTTCCGTAATCGCTCGCGTTAATTTCCTGCGGCGTGCCGAACTCATTTAAGATTAATTGACCATAAGTGTCGCTGTCTTCGTCAATATCGCGGAGATAGGCTTGACTGTAAACGGTTTCAGAAATTTTTACAGCCTCTGAAGTTCCCTGCGTGCCGTCTGCGATTGAACAGAAATTTTCGCGGTTATCAGTGTAGCTTACTTGGCCTAAATCATCGGCGATAGCGTCATTAATTTTTTTGCTGACATCATATAAAGTATCTTCAGCATACAAAACTATTTCAGCGCTTTTGCCGTCGCCCTGAGTGATTTTTATTTTTTGAGGCTCATCAAATATAAAAGCTCCGCTGTTGTCTTTGAATTGAGACATGTCGCGCAGCGTTGCTGTACGTTGCCGAGTCCGAATAACGCGAACGGTCTCGCCGTTTGAAGCTGTCTCTTCGGTTACGTAGTTTTCAGAAATTTCTAAATCAAAAATATCTGTCTTTTTAACTTCAGCTTGGCCGGGCTTGGCTTTAATTTCGATTCTATAATTGCCGCCAATGTCTTTTTTCTGATTAAATTGATCTATTTTAGTTACTGCACCGCTGACACTTAGAGAAGTTTTCAAGTCGTCCGATGACCATATCGCTGATGAGCTGCCGTCTAAAAGTCTTTTAGTATTAAACGTAGTATTTGCAGCTATATTGTCAATGCTGTCGCGAAGCTCTGAAAGCTCCTGCTGTAAATAGCCTCTGTCCTGTGTCGTTAATGAATCGCTTGCCGCCTGAACAGAAAGCTCGCGCATCCTTTGAAGCATAGAGTTAATTTGATTTAAGGCTTCCTCGGCTGTCTGAAGCATAGAGATACCATCCTGCGAATTTCTTATAGCTCTATCGACTCCGGCAACCTGTGCAGACATACTAAGACCCATCGCGAAGCCCGCAGCGTCATCGGAAGCATGAGCAACTCGAAGCCCTGTTGAAAGGGCACGCGCTGTATCTTCAATCGCTTTATTATTCGCGGTGAAGGCATTGTAAGCCATTCTTTCTATATTGCTTGCGTTTGTGTTAATCCTCATGATAAATAAAAAATTGCCTCCTGCGTTTATTATTCCGTTCTAAATTTCGGCATAAAAATAATGAGGCATTAGAAAATTAAGAAGTAGTATTCATAATGTCAATCACGTTATATTATGAATACTACTCCTTATTTTTTACGTTTTGATTTTGAATTTGTATTTTTTTCTTCGTGTTTGAAAAGCTCTCTCATTGAAGCCTTCGTTAAATTTTCGACGACTTTCATTACAGGCCCGCCCTGATACTCGCGGTAAATTGAGCCTTTAGCTGCAGCAACGTGGTCGCCCGACGGATCATTTACTAAAAAAATTTTGGGGTCAAAATCCGTGCTTAAATATGTAACATCATGAGCAGGGATAATTTCAGTTTTCTCTTCAGGTATTCGCAGAGTTTCAATAATTTTGCCGTTCCTGTCCCGCTTTTCGATTTCTTTATATTCCGTGTAAGTCCGCGTTGACTCCGGGACGTGCTGAGTTACAAAATTCTGTGTCAAATTTGCTTTTATAAAAGCCGAATAACCCATTTCTGAAGCAGCCTTAAAAAATTCGTCGCCCTCTAAAACTTTATCGCCGTAAATAAATTTCATGTCATCGATTAAAGCGTCATAAGTTTTTATTATTAAATTGCCCTTACCCATCGATGAGTTAATGCCCTCGATAAGCCATGAGTTTATCTGAGCGTTAAGCTGCTTTGCAGGCATTAATTGACTTCCGGCTTTAAGTTCAATATCAAGAGGCATAATGAAAACTTTTTTAATCTGCGAAAAATTCAATGAAGGATCTTGCCAAACTTCAACATCAGCAGATGCCGAACTCGAAAATAAAAAAATCAGCGCGATTAATATCAAAAATTTTTTCATTCTTTAACTCCTTATTCCATTGAACGATAAGATAAACGCACCCGACGCTGGAATAAATCTTCTTCGATTTCGTCGGCCTGTTCTTCAAGCATGAATTTATCTTCAAAGACTGAGTCGCCCGCGTCATCTTCTTGGCCTTTGAACGCGCTTTTTAAGACTATCGGCGTTATTATCGTGCATATGATTATCATTATAATAATCGGGCCTAAGAAATTTTCATCGATTAAATTCATTGACATTCCTTTACCTGCAACTATAAGAGCAACCTCTCCGCGACATACCATGCCTAAGCCTATTTGATAGCTTTGACGATTTTTGAAACCGCAAAGTTTAGCTCCTAAACCGCAACCGCCTAATTTTGAAATTACACTAACAAAAACTAACGCTACCGTGAAAATAACTAATTCAGCGTTCATTTCAGGCAAAGTAACCTCAAGACCTATGTTGGCGAAAAATATCGGCGTTAATAACAAATATGCTATAGTGTCGAATTAGCGATAATCATTCCTGCTGCAAAAGCTCCGATAATATCAGCAACCCCGAAAACAACTTCAGCTGCCCATGCTAAAAATAAACAAAAAGCAAAGCCTATAACGGGATAACGTCTCAAATTTCTTTGCTCCTGAATATAATCAGAATAAATCATGTAATGATGATAGAAAAATCCTGAAAGTGCCACGAAAACAAAAAAGCCCGTGATTTTCATGAAAGTCTCCGTTACATCAACCTCGCCGCCTGCCATTCCTGTTATTACCGTTAAACAGATTAAGCCTAAAATATCATCGATTAAGGCAGCCGCTAAAATTGTATTGCCGACCTTCGTTGACATCTTTCCGAGTTCTTTTAAGGTCTCGACAGTGATTGAAACTGACGTAGCAGTTAAGACAGCTCCAACAAAAACAGCTGAGGCAAACGTCGCTTTCTCGTCAAAAATAAACATTAAGCCCGTTCCCATGCCTAAAGGAACAAGAACGCCGAGTAAAGCAACTAAAAAACCTGATTTTCCTGAGGCTTTTAATTCGTCAATGTTCGTCTCCATTCCGGCGGTGAACATTATTACTATAACGCCGAGTTCTGCAAGAGCTTTCAGAAACGGTGAAGGCATTAAGCAAAATTGAAAGCCGAAATATTTTGTCGTCAAAGCTCCAAGTACCGCAGGACCAAAAAATAATCCAGCCATCAACGCTCCGACAACTTGAGGAAGCTGTGCGCGACGTGAGAGAATGCTGAAGATTTTTGTTGACATTAAGATAACGCAAAGGCTTAATAAATAATTATAGCCTTCCACAATAAATTACTTCCTTTCTTAATTTTCATAATCATCACCGGAAGCCTCGCCGAGTAAAGCTCCGACTTGATGACGCCAAGGCAATGACGGGTGAGCACCGATTTTCGTACAGGCTAAAGCTCCGCAAGCAGATCCAAAACGAGCAGCGCGTCTCAAAGGCCGGCCTTCGCCGAGTGCAACGCAGAATCCAGCGCAGAAAGCGTCTCTTGCTCCCGTGTTATCGACTGAACGAATATTAAAAGCATCGAACGAAAAACTCTCGCCGCCGTTCACGAAAACCATTCCGCCTTTCGCACTCTGAGTTACAACAAGACAGCCTACACCGCGAGCTAAAACTTCCCGCGACATTTTTTCGATATTATCTTTATGATTTTTTTCTCCGGCGTAAAAACTCAAAGCTCTTTCATTTAATATCATGTAATCTATATTTTTCCATGCTTCGTTTGGAAGTGAGAACGGTGGTTCAGCAGATAAAAAAGTCCTGCAGCCTAATTGACGGGCAAGTTTCAAACCTGCTACGACTGTTGGCGTAGGACTTTCCATTTGGAAGAGAGCCGAATCGCAAGCCTCAAAAACTTTTTTAGCTTCGTAAATGTCTTTTTCCTTCAATAAAGTGTTAGCACCTTGAGCAATTACGATTGAATTATCTCCTTCATCTGTAACTGTGATGACAGCCGTACCTGTCGCTAATTCTTTTCGCGTCTGTAAATGCGAACAGTCAACGCCGTTTTCAGTCAAGACAGAACGTAAATGACGCCCGAAATCATCATCACCGATACAACCGATTATGTATGAGCGTGCATTGAGACGAGCGACTTCAAGAGCCTGATTAGAACCTTTGCCGCCTCCGGCCATTCCGAAAGGACCGCCTATTATAGTTTCGCCTTTTTCAGGACAATGAGAAGCGCGGATAACAAGATCTATATTAAGTGAACCTACTATTGCAACAGCGGACAAATTTAAGCCTCCCTGAAATTAATTCATGTAATTATACATTAAATAAAAATTTCTCCTGAAAAGACCTCGACGGCCTCGCCGGTCATGAAGCAAGACGAGTCATCGTTGATTTCGATTTTCAAATCTCCGCCGCGAAGATGAACTAAAACTTTTGAATTTAATTTTCCTGCTTTGAAACCCGCAAAAGCCGCCGCAGTTGCTCCAGTGCCGCAAGCCATAGTCTCGCCGCTGCCGCGTTCAAAGACTCTCATTTTTATTTCATCACGTGAAATTATTTCGATAAATTCTGAATTAACTCTGTCAGGAAATCTCAAATGATTTTCAAAATTTTTGCCTTCAAGATTAAATTTTGAGTCATGCCAAGAAAAAATATTTTTAAGCGCAGGATTATCCTTAAGAAAATAAACAGCGTGGGGATTGCCGACATTAACTCCGATAAATTTTAATTTTTTATCATTGATTTTAATTTCTTCGGGAATTTCGCTCGTGATTTTGGCTTGCTCCATGTTTACGGTAGCGGCGATGACTTTTTGATTTTGAATCTCTAACGAAATTTTTTTAATTCCTGCAGGAGTATCAATAGAAGTTTCTCGCCTGTCTTTTGAGATTATTCCGTGATCATAAATATATTTAGCTACGCAACGAATACCGTTGCCGCACATTGAAGCCTTAGAGCCGTCGAAATTATAGAGCTGCATGAAAGCGTCTGACTCTTTATTCACTGGCGGCAAAATTAAAATCAAACCGTCTGCTCCGACACCGAAATGTCTGTCTGAAATTTTCTTTGCTAATTCTTCAGGATTAGAAATTTTTTCTTCAAAACAGTTTACATAAACATAATCATTCCCGCAGCCTTGCATTTTCGTGAAACGCATTAAAAATCACCCGTTTTATTTTTTATAGATAACGACGTAAATTAACGTCGATATTTGAGTATAATATTATAATTGACTTCAAGTTCATCAAAGGAGTATCGATATGAACAAAAAAAATAATCCGCTTTCGTTTACAGGGCTCGCGCTTGCCCTTGCAAATGACTATAATCGGATTTTTGTAATAGATTCTGAAGACGACAGCTATGTTGAATATACACCTGCCGCAAGCGAATCGGGGAAAGAACTCGTCCTTGCAAGCGAAGGAGATGACTTTTACAAGGACGCCATAAAAAACTGTCGCGAGCAAGTATGGCCCGAAGATCAGGAATATTTTTTGAATGCTTTTCGTAAAGAAGCCGTTGTTAAAGCTCTCGAAAATGGAAAGTCATTTTCTTTGACATACAGACTGAATATCAACGGAGAACCTAAATACTTTTTTCTGAAAACCATTCGTTCGGGCAACAGTAATATAATTATAGGCGTCCAAGATATTGACGAACAGAAACATAGAGAGCTTGAAGCCGAAGCGGAAGGCAGAGTTTATGGTGAAATTGCTAAATCTCTTGCAAGTCAATATGAAGTAATTTATTATATTGATGTAAAAACAGGCAGATATACAGAATATAGCTCCAGCGATAATTATGCTGAGTTCGGACTTCACCGCAGCGGAGAGAATTTCTTTGAACGTCTGAAAATAGATATAAAAAGAATTTTACACCCCGATGACCAAATGAGAATTATGCGCGCGCTCGAAAAAGACGAACTATTGAGCAGAATACGCAGCGAAGGCTCTCTATCAATAATTTACCGCCATGTTCTAAATGGTAATGTTCAATATATGAATTTATTTGCATATCTTCAAAAGAAAGACACTGAACACCTTATTTTAGGCGTCAGTAATGTCGATGAACAACAAAAACAAGAAGACGCAATTGCAGCTTATTCACAAATAGCCGGTGCTCTTGCACAGCAGTATGAAGTCATTTATCACGTAAACACAATCACTAACGAATATTTTGAATACACGGCAGACAAAAAGTACGCGAAACTCAAAGTTTTTACAAAGGGAAAAGATTTCTTTGCTGAAAGTCAGGAAAATATGCAGCATGACATATATCCTGATGATTTGCCAATGATGTCTCTTGCTATGCAGAAAGAAAATTTGTTAAAAAGTCTTTCTGATTACGGCAAAATAATTTTTAATTATCGATTAATGCTTGACGGAAAGCCGCAATTCGCTACGCTATACGCTGTGCGACCTAAAGAAAATCCGGATCATATAATAGTCGCCGTTGCAAATGTCGATGCAGCAAAGCGAATGGAGCTTGCATATCATGACGCTGTCGACATGGCTAACCGTGATCCGCTTACAAACGTTAAGAATAAAAGAGCATATGCTCAGGTTGAAGCTGAACTTGATAAACAGATAGAAGAAGCAGAAGACTTAGAAGGCCCGGAACCGCCGCAGTTCGCGATAGTTGTCTGCGATCTTAACGGACTAAAACAAATCAATGATACTCATGGACATAAGGCTGGAGACGAGTTTATCCGCAGCGCGTGCTCCATTATTTGTAGAGTGTTTAAGAATAGTCCGGTGTTCAGAATAGGCGGAGACGAATTTGCAGTATTGCTTAATGGCAGCGATCATGTACAAAAACAGGAGCTAATGGAGCAATTAATAGAAGAACTCGATAAAAATAGAATTAATAGCATAAAGCCTATTGCTGTAGGGGTATCAGAGTTTAATCCGAAGACTGATATTAGAGTGCAGGACGTTTTTGAACGAGCAGATAAACTTATGTATGCCGATAAAGTGATATGCAAAAATGATATTAAGCTAAAATAAAATCTAAAATATATAATGATAAAATAAAAGAATAGTTGAATGTAAAGGAATATATAATACATGAATAAAAATACTAAAAAAAAACTGAATAGATTCTCCGCCCGTAGAAGTGCTCCAGGATGGGTGTTTGCCGTCCTGTTGGTACTTTGTTTAATTGCTTCCGTTATAGTCAGTTTTGTTGCAGGCTCAAAATCTGTAATAGAGATTTTTGGGAATAGAATTCCTATATATTCCTTTGCTGGCGTTTTTTCAGCTCTTGCAAATATCTGTGTTATTTTTATGACTCCGTGAGGCGTTATAAATTCTCCGGCTCTTGCTCCTGTCTTTTTACAT
>CAJODX010000044.1:0-2347 GCA_905233295.1 uncultured Synergistales bacterium
CTTGTATTTGTAGCCTTTAGCCTTGAGTGCACCGGCTTTGCCGTCAACCGCACCAAAGTTTGCAGGAGCGGCAGCCTGTTCAGCAGCGTCAAGCAGGAACGGACGAATAGCAGCGTGCGGGCAGACCATTGAGCACTGGTTGCACTGAATACACTTGGCTGAGTTCCATTCGGGAACCATAACGGCAACTCCGCGTTTCTCGAATTTTGCCGTGCCTGCCGGGAAATGTCCGTCTTCGTAACCGTCAACGAATGCGCTTGAAGGTAATGTGTTGCCTTTCTGTGCGTTGATTGTTTCGACCTGATAGCTGATGAACTCAGGAACGTATGAAGGCATACCTGGTTTAACTCTTGCTTTGTCTTCTGCTGTTGCCCATTCTGCAGGAACTGTGATTTCTTTAAGTCCTGTAAGTCCTGCATCAACGGCTGCGTAGTTCATGTTGACGACTTTTTCGCCCTTGCGACCGTATGAATGAACGATAGCTTCTTTCATGTATTTAACGGCATCATCAATCGGAATAACGTTGGCAAGTTTGAAGAATGCCGACTGCATGATTGTGTTCGTTCTGTTGCCGAGTCCGATCTTCTGAGCTTCGTCAACAGCGTTGATGATGTAGAATTTGCATTTAAGAGTTGCTAATTTGCGTTTAAGGCTTGCAGGAAGATGTTCCTCAAGGGCTGCCATATCCATCCACTGAGTGTTGAGCAGGAACGTTCCGCCCTCTTTCATTCCCTGAAGAAGGTCATACTGATTTACATATTCCTGTTTGTGGCATGCGATAAAGTCAGCATGGTCAATGAGATATGTTGATTTAATCGGTGATTTGCCGAAACGCAGGTGCGACATTGTGATACCGCCGGACTTCTTCGAGTCATAATCGAAATAGCCCTGAGCGTACATGTCTGTATGGTCGCCGATGATTTTAATTGAGTTCTTGTTAGCACCGACTGTACCGTCTGAGCCGAGACCCCAGAATTTGCAGCAAACTGTTCCTTCTGCGGCGGCGTTGATGTGTTCGTCAGGAATTAATGAGCTGTCGTTCACGTCATCGACAATGCCGAGAGTGAAATTGTTGCGCGGCTCGAATAATTTAAGATTGTCGAATGTTGCTTTGATGTCGCTCGGTGTTGTGTCTTTTGAACCAAGTCCGTAGCGTCCGCCGACGATCTTCGGTGCGCAGCAGTTGTCAACGAACAGTGAGCATACGTCTTCATAAAGAGGTCCGCCAAGTGCGCCGACTTCTTTAACTCTGTCAAGGACTGCGATGGCTTTGACTGTTGCCGGCAATGCTCTGAAGAAATATTTCGGTGAGAACGGTCTGTAAAGATGGACTTCGACAACTCCGACTTTCTCTCCGCGTGCATTGAGATAGTCAACCGTCTCTTCGATTGCCTGACATACTGAACCCATTGCGATGATAACTCTGTCAGCCTCAGGATCGCCGTAATAGTTGAACGGATGATATTCACGTCCGCAGATGCCTTTGATGTCTTTCATGTATTTCGCAACGATGTCGGGAACTTTGTCATAGAAAGGCTGTGAGGCTTCTTTTGCTTGGAAGAAAATATCAGGGTTCTGCGCTGTACCTTTTGTGAAAGGCTTTTCGGGTCTCATTGAACGATCTCTGAATGCTGCGATTGCGTCATAGTCAACGAGTTTTGCAAGGTCGGCATAGTCGAACGTGTCAACCTTCTGAATTTCGTGTGAAGTTCTGAAGCCGTCAAAGAAATTCAATACGGGAACACTTGACTTAATCGCTGAAAGGTGTGCGACTGCTGCCATATCGTGAGCTTCCTGCACTGAACCGCCAGCGATCATCGTGAAGCCTGTCATTCTCGTTGACATAACATCGCTGTGATCTCCGAAAATTGAAAGCGCGTGCATTGCGATGGCTCTCGCAGTTACATGGAATACGCCCGGAAGGAGTTCGCCTGCGATTTTGTACATATTGGGAATCATCAATAAGAGTCCCTGAGACGCAGTGTAGGTGCTTGCGAGCGCACCTGCTGACAATGCACCGTGGCAGGCTCCTGCTGCTCCTGCTTCGGACTGCATTTCGGTAACTTTTACAGTATGTCCGAAAATATTTTTGCGTCCGTGTGCCGCCCACTCGTCAATGTGTTCGGGCATAGGTGATGAAGGCGTAATTGGATAAATTGTCGCCATTTCGGAAAAAGCGTATGCAACGTGAGCTACTGCTTCATTTCCGTCCATAGTTTTCCAGTTTCTTTTGAATGCCATTAAAGAAAAACCCTCCCTCGAAAATAAAAAAAATTTTTTTGAATTTGTGTTTCATGTATTCTACTACAATTTCAATCCACGCAAAAGCGGTAAACGTTTTTTCACT
>CAJODX010000044.1:2358-10187 GCA_905233295.1 uncultured Synergistales bacterium
TGATATAAAACACTAAGAGAAATAAAATTATCGAAAAAATATTTATCGTTCGGTAGTTTTGATATATTTTATTATGTCGCAGCTTTATATGTCAACGCTTGAGATATATAATATCAATCTAAAAATTACCGCAATAAAATAGATGCGGAATTTTTATTTTTTATTTTTTTTATGAGGGAGGAAAAAATTTTTATGCCGGAAAATAATCTTGCAAAAAAAATTGACGAATATATTTCAAAATATCCCGAAAAAAATTGCTGCTGGTTTCGCGGTGAATGGTGGAGTTCAAAAAAATTCAAAAATCTTGCCGATGAATGTACGGAAATTTTAAAAGCTTCGGGCTTCTCAGAGGGGCAGAGGCTTGCTGTTTTGATTCCGAACTCTCCAATGTCGCTGGCTCTTATGTATGCAGCATGGAAACTCGGCGGGGTGTTCTGTCCTTTGAACGAAAAAACGGGAGAAATTTCTTTATTAAAAACTCTTGATTTGTTGAAGCCTTTTGCGATTGCGCTGTCCGAGGGTGTTAAAAAGGAACTTGAAGACGCTTTGAAAAATTCCGGCTGGTACTGCGCGAGATTTAATTTTGAAAAAATAACGGGCAAAGAAAATTTCACAGGCGTTACAGCTCAGGCTGACGAATCCGACAAAAAACTCGCAGTGATTTTTTCAACGTCAGGAACGACCGGCGATCCAAAAGCTGTGCCTTTAACACATGAAAATATTTTCAGCAACGTTGAAGCGTGTCTGAAACAATTAAAAAATTTAACTCCCGAAAACTCTTTGCTGAATGTGTTGCCGAATTTTCACGCTTTCGGTTTCACAGTCTGCTGCGTTCTGCCTTTCGTGCTGGGCGCGTCGCAGGTTCTTGTTGAAAATTTCATGCCGCCGTCAAACGTCATAAAGGCTATCGAAGAGGCTCGTCCCGATGTCCTTTTGCTCGTGCCGACAATGTTCAATTTTGCAACGGCAATGCTTGAACGTCAGGGGAAAAAACTGGACTGCATAAAAATTTTAATCACCGGCGGAGATAAATATAACATCAAAATGGATGACAGAATAACGGCGGCGTTCGGTGTTCCTGTCATTGAAGGCTACGGAATAACGGAATGTTCGCCCGTTTTGTCAGTCAACCCGAATCCGGCTGTGAGAAAACTCGGAACGGTCGGACCAGCATTACCGGGCTTTGAACTTCAGTTGCGAAACGAGAGCGGCGAAATTTTAAAAATCCCCGGCGAAGGCGTTTTATGGACAAAGGGACCTTCTGTAACTCCGGGATATTATCACGCTGAAGAACTCAACCGCGAAAGATTTCAGGACGGCTGGTTCAACACTGGCGACTACGTTCAGATTGATGAAGACGGATATATAAAAATTCTTGACCGCGTTACAGACATTATCATAGTAGGCGGCTTTAACGTCTATCCTCAGGAAGTCGAAGCGATTTTAGCCGAACACCCGGCAGTCGGCACAGCTGTCGTTGTAGGAATGCCGAATGACATCAGCGGTGAAGTCCCGAAAGCTTTCATATTAAAAAACAAAGACGCTGAAGTAACAGAACGTGAACTTATAAATTTCTGTAAGCAAAGACTTTCACATTATAAAGTTCCGAGAGATGTTGAATTTGTTGATTCACTGCCTTTGTCAGCAACCGGGAAAATTTTAAGGCGCGTTCTGCGTCAGAAAGAACGTGAAAAAAGCAAGCAGGAATCAGGAGTGAAAAAATAAAAAATGTACAACCTTGATAAAAACAGACTTGAAGAGATTATCATTCCAAACCTCGAAGCAAGACGCAATAAAAAAAGTTTCTGGTTTGACGGCGAATGGAACACGGGCAAAGATTTTCTTGAAATTATAGAAAACTGCGAAAAAGTTTTGAAAGATGCAGGATTTTCGCGCGGACAAAGGCTTGTTGTGATGCTGAAAAATTCACCGCTTATCCCTGCGCTTTCATTGGCAGTGTGGAAACTCGGCGGAATTTTCTGTCCTCTTAACGAAAAAGCCGGAAGCGATATTTTAAAAGGTACGCTCGATTTAATAAAGCCTTTCGCGATTATAACAGGGCGTGAACTTCCGGAACTTGAAAATTTATGGACATGCATTCAATGCGGCATCAGCGACAGGACACTGAAAAAATTCACTGGGAAAACACAGCCACCGGAATCTGAAGATTACGCGGTTATTTTTTCAACGTCTGGAACATCAGGAAATCCTAAAGCCGTGCCGCTGACACATGGAAATTTAATCAGCAACATTCGTGCTACAAAAGAAACTGTTTATCCGTTAAATGAACACGACACATTTTTGACAGTTCTCCCGAATTTTCATTCATTCGGCTACACGTGCGCGACCATGCTGCCTCTAGCAATCGGGGCAAAAATTGCGCTCGTTCCGTCATTCCTGCCTCCTCAGCAGTCCGTCAGGGCAATCGCCGAAGCTCCTACGACAGTAATGTACATTGTTCCTGCTATGCTGTCGTTCCTGCTGATGTCGGTCGAAAAAGGAAAAATTAAATCTGAAATTCTTTCACGTCAGAGTGTTATCTGCACGGGAGGAGACAGACTTGCCCCGAATATTCACAAACAGGCTTTGAAACTTTTGGGACGCGATGTCATGGAAGGTTACGGACTGACGGAAACTTCGCCGGTTTTATGCATGAATCACGACTGCGAAACTCAGCATTCGGGAACTTCCGGACCTATAATCCCGGGCTATGAATACAAATTAAAGACTCGCGACGGCGAAGACCTTCCTGAAACAGAACGCGAAGGAGTTTTATGGGCAAAAGGACCTTCGATAACGCCCGGGTATCTTCATGCGCCGGAAATCACAGCTGAAAGATTTGATTCAGAAGGATTTTTCAACACCGGCGATTATGTTCGTTTCGATGAAGACGGCTACGTGAGCATTCTCGACCGCGTTACAGATATTATTATCGTCGGCGGTTTCAATGTTTATCCTCAGGAAGTCGAAAAAGTTCTGTGCGAACATCCCGCAGTCCACGCTGCCGTAGTTGTAGGAATGCACCACGACATTAACGGTGAAATCCCGAAAGCTTATGTTCAGCTTGAAGAGGGCGCAGAAGCAAACGACCGCGAAATAATTCGTTTCGCAAAAGAAAAACTCGCGCATTTCAAAGTTCCGAGAAGTGTTGAATTTGTGAAAGAGTTTCCTGTTTCAGCAACCGGAAAAATTTTGCGGCGAATCCTTCGTGAAAGAGCAAATAATCCGTGATGTCATTATAAAAGGAGAATCTCTGAGAAAAATTTCAGAGATTCTTTCATAACAGACTTCTAATTTGAGGCTTTAAGCTGTAACGTTAAATTCAGGAACGAGTTTCCGTAGCAGTGAAAGAGCCTGCTCAGGATTCCTCAGAGCATATTCAAGCGTTGTATCAAGTTCAGCGTCGCTTTGAATTTGATTTTGTTCAGATTTTATGTTGCTGACGAAAATTTTCGGGTTCAGCGTTCCGTGTACTGAATTTTCATCGTAAAATAACTCTTCAAAAAGTTTTTCGCCCGGTCTGATGCCGGTGAAAATAATATTTATGTCTTTATAAGGTTCATAGCCGCAAAGACGGATTAAAAGTTCAGCCATCTCTTTTATCACAACAGGCTCACCCATATCCAGCACGAAAAGTTCTCCGCCGTGTCCCATCGCTCCTGCCTGAATGACAAGATTCACAGCTTCGGGAATCAGCATAAAATATCTACGCATATCAGGATGCGTAACAGTAACAGGACCTCCTGATGAAATCTGTTCTTCAAATTTCGGAATGACACTGCCGCGGCTTCCTAAAACATTTCCAAAACGCACAGCCATATATTTTGTTTCAGGATAATTATGCTGCTCGTGTTCAAGAATTTTTTCGGCAAGTCTTTTGCTTGCACCCATAACGCTTGAAGGATTTACGGCTTTATCCGTTGAGATCATGATCATGCGTTCGGCATTATATTTTCCGGAAAGACGCGCAACCGTTCGGGTTCCAAGCGCATTGACACGCATTGCCTCGCGCGGTGAAAGTTCCATTAAAGGCACATGTTTATGAGCCGCCGCGTGAAAAATAATTTGAGGTTTGATTTTGTCAAAGACACTCTGCATAGCAATACCGTCCGCAACGTCAGCAATGACAGAATGTACAGGAATCTGCAAATTTAATTTGTTCAGCGTTTCCATTAAAAGATAAATTGACTGTTCGCCGTGTCCCAGTACGCAGAGTTCAGCAGGCTCGTTGCACAGAACCTGATGTACAATCTCGCGTCCGATTGAACCTCCCGCGCCTGTAATTAAAATTCTTTTACCTTTAATATAGTTCATTGAAGAGTCAAGATTGATTCTTATCGGCTCACGTCCTAGAAGGTCTTCAAGTTTCACCTTTCTGAGGCGCGACACAGAAACCTGACCTCCGGCAAGCTCGCGAAGACTCGGCAAAATTCTCACCTGAACATTCAGAGGTGTCAGGGTGTTAAAAATTTCGCGGATTTTTTTGCCGTTATAAACTGAAATCGCAATCAAAACGACTTTGAAATCTCCGTCTTCAACGATTTTTTTAATATCCGCCGTGCTGCCCAGCACCATAAGCCCTGAAACACGCATTCCGATTTTTTTCGGGTCATCGTCAATGAATCCTGCCGGATAAAGTTCATTTTCATTGCGCATTAAATCCCGTGCCAGAAACGCCCCTGCATCTCCAGCACCTATGATGAGAGTTTTTAAACGGTTTTCATTTTTATTGTTTTTGTGAATGGATTTTGTCATAAGCCACGAAAATCTCAGACCGCCGCAGAAAAATAATCCCGCAAAAAACGCTATGGCAAATGCAACCCGTGAAAAAGCCGCGACTTTTAAAATTTTATTGACGATTAAAAAAATTATAAATGAAATTAAATATGCTGCTGCAAATTTTATGTAATCTTCTGTTCCGGCATGATGCCATATTGTTTTATACTGACCCGACAGAGCGAATATAATCACGCCGACTACCGGGAATACAAGCATTACATACTGCCAGTCTCCGACATCATAAGGGAGCAGGCTTCCCATTCTGAGAGCATAGCCGACATATACGGCGGCAGCAAGCAATATAAAATCAATCAGAGCCACAAAAAAAAATCTGAACGAAACTCCACGCCACCGCTGCTGAATAAAATTCAAAAATCTCATTTTTTATTTTTTCAGAGAATTATTTTTTTGTTATTGGCTGCTCCGATCCTGTCGAGTTCATTCAGAACTCCTGCGGGAGCGACATCAATTTTGGGTTTGTTTTGCTGTTCTGCTGCAGCTTTGAGACGCTGCTGAATTTTTTCAACGGATTTTTTAATTTCGTCAGTGTCGCCTTTAATCCATAACATTAAATTATCTGCGGCAGCTTTGAGAGCAGTATCATCGGGCATTTTTTCAATCAGCCCAAGTTCAAGAAGAATTTTATTTTCGTCTTTTATTGCTTCAAAAACGTCGTTTTCGTTAAAAATTCCTTTCTTGTAAAGGACACGGAACATTACATTAAATCTGCTTTTCTGATTTTCGCTTTCGATTTTTGCTTCTTCAACGCCGGAGACAAGTGCGCCGAGAAGATCTTCAAGTCCTATCTGCATTGGCATGTTAAAAACTCCTTTATAAAAAAATAAAAACAGGAATCAGGAACAGAAAAATTATTTTCCCTTTTCCAAAAATTCCTGTTCGGCTTTTCAGTCGTTTTCCCAAAGACGCTCGAGCCTGTAAAATTCTCTGCCTTTGTGGCTGAACACATGAACGACAATATCACCGGCATCAATCAAACGCCAGTTCAAACTGTGTTCGCCTTCGATGCGGCATGTTCTGCCTTCGCTTTCAAGAGCTTCCTGAGCCGCGTCTGTCAAAGTTTTCATATGCGTTTCAGAGTTCCCTGTTACAAGCACAAAAGAATCCGCAAGCCCGCCTTTGTCTTTAAGATCAAGCGTCAAAATATTTTCGCCGTTTTTTGCTTCGAGCGCAGCTGTAACATTTTCAAGAGACGGCATTTTTTATTGGTTACCCCGGATTTCTTTGACGATTGCTGCAGCCTCTCTGACCATCGCGCCGATTTTATCCCATTCGCCGGCTGCGATTAAATCTTTTTTGACCATCCAGCTTCCTCCGCAGGCAATGATTTTGTTGTACGCAAGATAATCGCGCACATTCTTCGCATTAATGCCGCCGGTGGGCATGAACTTGAGATCGACATACGCCGCAGCGACAGCTTTTATCATATTCAAGCCGCCAGCAGGTTCAGCAGGGAAAAATTTCACGACTTTAAGACCGAGTTCAAGAGCCTGTTCCATTTCGCTCGGAGTCTGGGTGCCGGGCGTTACAGGTACGCTGGCATCGAGGCAGTACTGCACAATTTTTGGATTAAGTCCCGGTGAAACGATGAATTTTGCTCCTGCGTTGATTGCCTTGTCCGCCTGTTCAATCGTAAGGACTGTTCCTGCTCCTACGAGCATGTCAGGAAAATCGCGGGTCATAATTTTTATTGCTTCTTCGGCTGCAGCTGTTCTGAACGTAACTTCAGCGCAGGGCAGACCGTTGTCGCAAAGAACTTACGCAAGAGGTTCGGCATCTTTTGCATTGTCAAGCACGACAACAGGAATTATTCCGATATTTGAAAACTGTTCAAAAATCATTTTTAACTCACTCCTTAAAAATTTTGTTTCTTAGCCTATCATTATATTCTAATACAAAAATTCCTTCACCAACTGTATTCTCCTGCTCCGTCAGAAGTTTCGATTACGTAAAAATCCGCTTTGCGTCCCGTGATTTTTTCATATTCAGAGCCGATTGAATTTATAAATTCATCAACAGAATTTTTTTCAACAATACTGACAGTACAGCCGCCGAAGCCGCCGCCAGTCATTCTTGAGCCGACAGCACCGGAAAATTTCCATGCAAGCGAAGCCAGTGTGTCGAGTTCAGGAACAGTAACCTGATAATCATCGCGTAATGAAACATGTGAAGCGTTCATTAATCTTCCAAATAAATTCAAGTCTCCTGTTTTCAGAGCTTCGGATGCACGTATTGCTCTTAAATTTTCGCTCACGGCATGACGCGCACGGCGAAGACATACGGGATCTTTTATGCTGAAAGAAAATTCATCGAGTTCATTTGAATTTAACTCGCACAGACATGAAATTTCTTTTTTTGATTTTATATCTGAAAGAGCCTGTTCGCACTGTTGACGGCGGAGATTATATTCAGAGCCTGCGAGAGAATGAGGAACATTTGAATTTGTTATCACGATTTTGTAATTTTCGAGTTCCAGCGGCGCGTATGAATATTCAAGAGTTGAGCAGTTTAACAGGACGGCGTAATTTTTTTTGCCCATGCTGACTGCGAACTGATCCATAATGCCGCAGTTCATTCCGACAAAATTATTTTCAGCCTCCTGCGAAAATTTTGCCATTTTAACGCCGTCAATGCCAAGATTGAAAAACGTGTCGAAAATTTTTCCTGTCAAAACTTCAATCGCTGCTGAAGATGAAAGTCCTGCACCGCCCGGAAGGTTGCCTTTGTACAAAATATCAGCGCCGCCGAATTTAAAGCCGTGTGATTTCAGAACGCTTACAACGCCCAAAGGATAATTCACCCATGAACGGGCTTCGATTTTAGATTTTATTGCGTCGAGTTTAATTTCAAACGGCGCGGAAAATTCTTCATCAAAATTCATTGAGTAAAGACGTATTAAATCATCGGAACGCGGTGAAGCAAGAGCGTAAATCCCGAGATTTATCGCGCAGGGAAATACAAAGCCGCCTTCGTGGTCAGTGTGTTCGCCGATTAAATTCACGCGCCCCGGAGCAAAAAATGATTTCGAAGCA
>CAJODX010000045.1 GCA_905233295.1 uncultured Synergistales bacterium
ATTTTTTTTGAAAAACGTGTTATTATTACCCCCGTTGAAATTTAATTGCAAAAAAAATTTTTCACGGAGGTATTTTTATGTTCAAACGTATTATAACAGCTGCAATCCTTTTTTCGTTGTCCGCGTTTCCGGCGTTTTCTCACGAACTCACGATAAAGAACACCAAAGGCGGTGTTCCGGAAGCCGGAAAAACTTTTGAACTCACCGTGCAGTCAGCTCACAGATTCATCGTGCCGGAAGAAGTTGAAATTCTTTCCCGTGTTAAAGCAGGAATCATTGAAAACGGAAAATTAACAGAATCTGAACTCAAAGCAAATGAATCTGAACTTTGCATTGACTTTTCCGTAACACCGAAAGATTTGTCGGGTTCATTCATCGTTACGGCAATCAAAGACGGCGAATCTTGGTGCATTACTAACGAAGGCGGAAAATCCGGCGCAAGAAAAGATTTAGAAGCTCAGGGCTTGAAAGTCATATCGGCAAACAAATATGACAAATACGCAAAAGCAATTTTCAACACGTCAAAAGAAGATAAAAATTTTGCGCAGGTTTTAGGTCAGCCGCTTGAAATCGTTCCTGTTACAAATCCGGCAGACGCAAAAACAGGTGAATATTTTGACGTAAAAATTCTCTTGAACGGTCAGCCTTATACAGGTCCTGTATGGGCAAGCTATGACGGATTCGCGACAGAATACGAAAACACCTACGCGTATTACACCGAAGCTGAAAACGGCGAAGCTCACATAAAAATCACCGCACCCGGCTGGTGGGGAATCAGAGCGGCTCAGTCAGGGCTTCCGGGTGTTGAGGGCGATTACGACCATCTGAATTTAAGAGCGTTTTTGCTTTTTGAAGTCAAATAAAATTCAATGAAAAAAATTTTTGCTCTTTTGATTTTGCTTTGCATTAACGAAAATCCCGGTTTTGCTCACGGCGTGGGCTTCCGGGAAATTTCAATGAAGGCTGTAGCTCTGGAATTTTTTTATTCAACAGGCGAAAAAATGAGTTACTGCGATGCAAAAGTCTTTTCGCCGAATGATTCAAAATTCGCTGTACAGTCAGGACGCACAGATGAACAGGGAAGATTTTCTTTCATTCCTGACACAGAAGGCGAATGGAAAATCATTGTGAACGATGCTCAGGGTCATCAGTGCGAGGCAAAAATCAAAATTTCTGAAGATAAAATCGTGGAATCAAATGAAATTTCGTTTGAAAACTCTGAAATTTTCTTCCGCGCCTTGCTCGGAGTGAGTTTGATTTTCAATTTTGCGTTGTTAATAAAAATAAAAAAATATGCATATAAGTGAAGGCGTTTTATCAAGTCAGATTTTAATCGCGGGCTATGCCGGAACGTGCATCGGGGTCGGCTTTGGACTGAAAAAAATTCAGGATTACAAAATCGTCCGTACCGCATTGTTGTCATCGGCATTTTTTCTTGCCTCGCTCGTGAATATAAGAATAGGACCGGGTTCGACACATCTTTCTTTCATTGCACCTGTCGGATTAATTTTGGGCTGGGGAGCTTTCCCTGCGATTTTTGCAGCACTGTTGCTTCAGGCGATATTATTTCATTTTGGAGGATTTTTTGTCCTTGGCGCGAACACGTTTACAATGGCGTTCCCTGCACTTGCCGTAAATTTGATTTTCGGGAAGATAATCCGAAAGTCCGAAAAAAAATTTACTGTTATGACATTTTCTTTTCTTGCCGGAGCTTTAGCAGTCATTATGGGAGCGGCAATCGCCGGAATTTTTTTGTATTTTCACCGATGAAAAATTTTTCGGCGCAGTGAAAATCATGTTTTTCGCCCACGTTCCTCTGGCATTGATTGAAGGTGTAGCGAGCGCGTTTTTAATTTCGTGGCTGAAAAAAACTTCGCCGGAATTTTTAAATTAAAAAATGAAAAAATTTCTTTTAGCAAATTTAATCGTGATAGCGACAATCACGCTGACTTATCCTGATATGCAGGAAGGATTTTTTACGGGACTTTCGATAGCACTGAAGGGCGGTGTTATTTATTTAATTTTCGCGCTGTTTGTCTTTCCGAAAGGTTTCGCGGGAATTTATAAAACTCTTGTGTTAATGCACGTGCCGGAAAAATTGAGAATTTTAATTTTGCTTACCCTGCGCGGAATTTTTATCTTGAAAGAAAGGTTTGAGTCGGCATTAATCTCGCTGAAACTCCGTGCGCCGGAACAGAAAAATTTTGCGAAATTAAAATCTTTCACATACGTTACAGGTTCAGTGCTGTTGCAGGCTGCAGATCGTTCTGAACGAATGGAACGCGCTGTAAAATGCCGTGGAGGTTTCGGAGGATTTAATAATTCAAGGTGAGATGGGACAAAGAAACGCAGTCATGGAGTGAACCTGTTTTTAATGTGGCAGATAATTTACAGGAAAAAACCGCCGCTTCTATAAACGGCGGTAATTCACTATTTACGGGGCATTTATATAATCACAAAATTATGTGCGCTTGGCTTTTCTGGCGCGGATAACATCCACCAGCACTGCCAGCAACACTACAACGCCTATCAATACCTGTTGCCACTGAACAGGCAGTCCCATCGAGAGCAAACCGGTTTTAAGCACAGATATAACGAAAACTCCAAGTATAGTGCCCGATATTGTTCCAACACCGCCGGCAAGCGATGTCCCCCCGATAACACAAGCCGCTATGGCATACATTTCCTGTCCGTTACCAGTTTGAGGAGTGATAGTGGAATAGGTAGCCGCGTAGATAATCCCTGCCAAACCAACAAAAAAGCCGTTGACTACATATACATAAGTCTTCCATTTTGATGTCTGAATGCCGGAGAGTTCCACCGCGTCTTCATTGCTACCCATTGCATATGTGTAACGTCCAAGAATGGTTTTATTCAATAATATCCAGCCGACAATGAAAAATATCACAAGCCAAATCGCACCAACCGGGAAGTTATGATTTTTGTAAATTATTTGCTTGAACCAGCCATCTACGGATTTCAGCGATGGGTAAGTCTGAGTCTGCACTCTGGCAACTACTGAACAGATACCAAGCGAGACAAACTGCATTCCCAAAGTTGCAATAAACGGCGGTAAATCCAGCTTGCCGACTAATAAACCATTGCAAAGACCGAAAATCAGTGCCACTAACATAACGATTATCAGGCACAGCAATATCGGCAACTTCCAAACGTTATAGGCAACACCGCCTATCAGCGCACTGCCCACCATGACAGTACCGCATGACAAATCAATGCCGCCGGTGATTACGATGAATGTCATGCCGATTGCCAAAAATCCGATGTAGTATGATGAATCGAGAATACTGACAAAAGTGTTAAATGTCAAAAAGTGATTGCCGAAAATTCCGAAAAAGATGTACAGAACCACCAAACAGCCAACAGCGATGACCTTTTGCAGCCCTTCACCTTTCAAATAAGTTACGATTCCATTGCTTTCATTCATGTTACTTTTCCTCCGTCACTGATATTTTGTGGCAAGCGTCATAATCTTGTCTTGTGTTGCTTCGGCAATATCTAACTCGCCGGTCTTACGTCCCTCACACATTACAACAATCCTGTCGCTCATCTTTAAGACCTCTGTCATATCAGAGGAAACCATGATGATAGACTTGCCTTCTCTGACCAACGAATCCATCAGGCTGTAAATCTCCGCTCTGGCACCGATGTCGATACCGCGGGTCGGTTCATCAAAAATTAAAATGTCGCAGTTGCGCAACATCCATTTGGCTATTACGACTTTTTGCTGATTACCGCCGGACAGATTCTTTACGAGCTGCCGTACAGAAGGTGTTTTTGTTTTTAGTTGATTGACATAATCTTTGGAAACCTCGGCACTGCGTTTCTCGTTCACGAAAATGCCCTTGTGCAGTTCTGCCAAATCGTAGGACGATAACACTGTATTATCTGTTACAGACAGTCCAAGCACTAAACCGTAACGTTTTCGGTCTTCAGAAAGATAGCCGATACCGTTGGCAATAGCATCTTTAGAATGATGAATATCAACCTTTTTGCCGTCAACTTTAATTTCGCCGCTGTCTTTAGGGTCAGCTCCGTAAATCAGACGCATAGTCTCAGTGCGTCCGGCACCGACAAGACCTGCAAAGCCAAGTATCTCACCTCTGTGCAACTCGAAAGAAACATCTTTGACCTTGTTCGATTTTAGATGTTCAACCGTCAGCATTATGGGCGCATCTTCAGGAACGTTACTTTTCGATTTTGGCTCTTCAAGAACTTCACGACCAACCATCAAACGCACGATATCTTGTATTGTACATGTTTTTGCGTTCAGAGTATCAATATAACGACCATCACGCATGATAGTTACACGGTCGGATACACGCTTGATTTCTTCAAGGCGGTGGGATATGAAGATGATTGCAACGCCACGCGCTTTGAGCTGCTCCATCTTTTCAAAAAGATCTTCGGCTTCTGCTTCAGATAAGGCTGCGGTCGGCTCATCAAGTATTAATACTTTCGTTGCTGGATAGGACATTGCGCGCGCAATTTCAACCATTTGACACTTACCAACCGTCAAATTGCGAATGCGATCCGTAGGCTTCACGTCAACATTAAAATCCTTGAGCAGTGCTTCGGTCTTACGGTTAATAACTTTGTCGTTGCAGAAAAAACCGTCGGACTCGCGACCGATAAAAATATTTTGGGCAACCGTTAAATCGTTCATCATATTCAGTTCCTGATGAACGATGGAAATGCCTGCCTCCTGAGCTTCCTTGATGTTCCTGAAGTGAACCGGCTGACCGAAAAGGCGGTACTCTCCGGTATAATCCGAGTGAATCCCGGTCATAATTTTTACAAGCGTGGACTTGCCGGCACCGTTCTCTCCGATCAAGGCGTGTACTTCACCTTCTCTAAGATCGAAACGACAATGATCCAACGCATGTACTCCCGGAAAGGTCTTATCAATGTCAGTCATCTCCAGAATCATCTGCTCATGTTTTTCAGGCATTTCTTCCACCTTCTTTCTTTTATATATATTATCTTTGTGCATAAAATGCTATAACTATAACTTCATAGAAGTTACGGCTTCCTGATTCAGCGAGACTGCAACATAATCATCTTACATCTTAGCTATGCTGTCTTACGTCTTTTCCGAAGATATTTACACTTTTATATTATTTATTAAATGCGGATATTTAAATGAGAACGCTTGGGATTATAACACAATTAATTTAAATTACAACGCAACAGCAGCAATTATTTTTTATACGTTCCCGGCAAAAATAAAAGCACAACCGCGAAAAGTTCAAGCCTTCCTGCCAGCATACAAAATGAAAAAAGCCATTTAATAAATGACGGAAGCCACGCAAAATTTTCAACAGGTCCAAGAGCGTTTAATCCCGGACCGACATTGCTGAGACATGTCAAAACTCCTGTAAATGCGGTCAGAACGTCAATTCCAAACGCCACCGTTATTAACGTAGCAACAGCAAAAATCCATATATAAAGTGTAAAAAACGCTGTGGATGAATCTAAAGTCCCGCGCGGAATCGCCTGTCCGTTCATTCTGGCTGTTATTACGGCACGAGGGTGCAAGAGACGCGCAATTTCGGTTTTCAACTGACGACCGAGAATTAAAAATCTTGAAACTTTACAGCCGCCGCCTGTTGAACCGCCTGAAGCTCCGATGAACATTAACATTATAAAAATAAATTTCGTGAACTCAGGCCAGATATTATAATCTTCAACTACAAAGCCCGTAGTTGTCATTACGCTGATAACGTGAAAAAAAGTCCTCCGCAGGGTGTCTTCAACGCCGCGGAACATTCCCGAAGCCCAAAGCGAAACCGACATTGCCAGTGCCGCAAATAAAATTATTAAAAGGTAAAATTTCAATTCTTCGTCTTTGAAAAAATCACGGAATTTTTTTTGCAGCAACAAAAAGTAAAGCGAAAAATTTACGCCTGACGCAAACATGAAAATTATTATCACCCACTGAATATAAGGGCTTGTGAAATACGCAATCGAATTATTTTTTGTCGAAAAACCTCCTGTCGCTATCGTCGAACATGAATGCGCAAAAGCATCGAAAAAGCTCATTCCGCCGAAATATAACAAAACCGTTTCAACAAGAGTCAGCGCAACGTAAACTCCCCATAATCTCATCGCTGTCTGATGAAGACGCGGCGTTATTTTTTCCGCACTTATGCCCGGAACTTCAGCCTTGTACATTTCCATTCCTGAAACTCCAAGAAAAGGCAGAACAGCAAGACTTAAAACGATGATTCCCATTCCGCCCATCCAGTGGGTCAGTGAACGCCATAATAAAATCCCGCGCGGCAGTGATTCAATATCGCTGAAAATCGTTGCACCTGTCGTTGTGAAGCCCGACATAGTTTCAAAAAAAGAATCCGTGTAGCCTGCTGCACCCGACAGCCAGTAAGGCAAAGCACCAAGAGCCGAAGCTATTATCCATGAAAAACCCGTTACGCCGACTCCCTCGCGGATTCCCATTGAAATAGATTTTTTTCCAGATGCAAATGAAAAAGCAACGCTAACTAAAACTCCAGTCATTATTGAAACTGTAAAAGCCCATGCTTCGTTTGAAGAATCATAAACGGCGAGAAATAAAGGCGGCAACATTGCAAGCGACACAACAATGCTTATGAAAGACAAAACTTTAATTACGTTTTTTATTTTCATTTTATTTCAGCTCCGAAAATTTTTGCGGCATCAGGCATCATTGAAGTCAATGAAAACAAAATCACTCTGTCTCCGGCAAGCAGCTGCGTTGCTCCTGTCGGTACCAGAACTTTATCGCCGCGTCCAAGCAGTGCCACGACAACACCTTTTTGGAGTTTTATTTCAGCCAGAGTTTTACCTAAAAGTTCATTATCATCGTGCATTACGACTTCGAGCATTTCAGCGTTGATTCTTTCAATTATCGAAAATGCTTTTGTGTGTCTCGGATAGTGAACAACTCTTAAAATTAAATTCGCCAGCGCGTCATTCGGGTCAACAATCGCGTCAACAGGCATAGCCTTCGTGAGTTCCTGATATTCTTTCCGCTTCACTATCGCGATAGTTTTCTTCGCGCCCATCAACTTTGCTATTGAAGAATAAATTAAATTCAGTTCGTCAGAATCTGTTGCGCAGACATATGCATCAGCTTCTTCAATGCCTTCATCGCTCAAAACTTTTTTGTCTATGCCGTCGCAGTTTAAAACGAGAGCTTCGCCGAGTTCTTCAGATAATCTCGCGCATTTTTCGGGGTCGCTGTCTATGAGACGCAGGCTGACATTCCCGAAATCTTTTTTTACAGCCTGAACGATTTGTGTTCCGAGTTTGCCGCCGCCGACAATGAATAATTTTTTCAGCGAATTTTGTTTAGAAGGCTGAAAAACATGCTGCAAAAGTTCAGCGCTCTTTCGATACGTAACAACGTGGCACATATCATTTGCTTTTAAGACCGTGAAGCCGTTAGGAACTCCGGATTCGCCGTTTTCGTGAGCAATATGGACAAAAACAGCAATTAAATCAGGGTATAACGCTCTTAAATCTTTCAGCGCAACATTCACAAGCGGAGAATCTTCGGAAATTTTCAATGTGTAAAGAGCGGCTTTGCCGTCCAAAAGTTCTGCGGCGTGAGTTGCTGAGCTGACTTCGAGCAAAGAGATAATTTCTCTTGCTATTGAACGTTCGGGCGAGATCATTGCGTTGATACCGAGTTTGTTGCCCCAGTCGGCACTGTCCGTAAATTCAAGACTCCTTGCACGCGAAATAACGTTAGGCACTCCTGCGCTGTGAGCTATCCAGCATGCGAGCATATTAACTTCATCGCGATTCGTGCATGCTATTACAAGGTCAACATTTCCGGAAGGTACTACACCAGCCTGCGCCAAAACGTTCGGTCTTGCGCCGTTGCCGTTGATGATCTGAACGTCAAGTTCTTCACCGGCACTTTTCGCCTGAGCTTCGTCTTTTTCAACGAGATAAATGTTATGACCTTCGCCCGAAAGAGTTTTTGCTACACTGCGCCCGACTTCACCTGCTCCAATGATAACGATATTCAACATAAAAAATCTCCCTTTTTTAATTCCATACAAGAATAAAATTTGCTGAAGGTTTCCTGACGTTCCCGCGTAAAATTCTGCACGAAAAAATATTTTCTTCGGGGCTTGAATAATTCAACGTAACTTTTTCGCCGAATTTTGCCCCCGATCTGAATGACGCATAAACGGATTTTAATTCGCCTTTCATAAAATCAACAGGACATTCGTCAAAAACCCAGCCGAAATATGCCGCGTTGTTGACGTGCGAGTTATAGTCGAGGTCGTGAAATCTTACAGGAAACTCAACGCTCTTTAAAATTTCAGCGTCTTCATTATCTTTTATTTCCTGAAAATCCGGGTTTATTGATTCAACTTCACGTTTCGTTATTTCAGGAAGATGAGCGGCTGCTTTAACGGGTCTTCCGTTTGCAAGGTCGAGCAGAAGCCACGAACTTTTTGCCCACACTATAAGATTGCTGTCTTTATCCCTGACATCAAAAACTCTCAAGGTGTTATAGCCGTGTGAAGGGTCGTGAAAAGTCGTTATTGAAAACTTTTCGTCAAGCGACGGAAGCCTTCCCGTAAATTCAATTTCGTACCGCGTAAGAACCCATGCATAGCCGCGCGCGATTAACTCTGTTGTCGTGCCTTCAATGCCTTCAACAGCAAGCCCTGCGGTATTTTGAAAATAATCGAGCAGATTTTTTAATTTTAATGTTCCCTGACATGACACATCAGAGGGCTGTACGGTGATTTCCCGTGTAAACATTTATTCTCTTTCCATAAATTTAATCATTGACTGAGCAGCGAGTTTCGCACCCTCGACAGCATGAACGACGGTTTTTGCTCCCGTAACGACATCGCCTGCGGCAAAAACACCTTCACGGGTTGTCATGTAATTTTCATCGACGATTAACAATCCTCTTTCATCCGCATCAAGACCGTGTGTTGTCCTCACGAGTTTTCCGCGCGGAATCTGACTTATCGAAATTATTGTGCTGTCAGCGTCAACTTGGATTAATTCGTCTTCAGTGCCGATAATTTCATCGTTTTCGCCGTAACGTGTACGTTTGAAGACAGGACCGCGTTCTGAGATTTCCTGAATCTGCATTCCCGTTTCAATTTCCGCGCCGTCAAGTTTTGCGTAAGCGACTTCGTGAGAGCTTGCCGCGATTTCTTTTCCCATTGCGTAGAGCGTAACTTCTTTAGTTCCGTTGCGCAGTGCTGTCCTTGCCACGTCCATGGCAGCATTGCCGACACCGATGACCGCGACTTTATTTCCGAGATGATGAGCTTTCGGGTTTGCAAGATAATTCATGGCGTAATGGACATTTCCGAGACTTTCGCCTTTAATGCCTAAAGTTCGCGGACGTTCTGCGCCTGTGCCGACAAAAATTGAAGCGTAACCATCGCGGAATAAATCATCAATCATTAAAATGCTTCCTATTGTAGCGTTGAGTCGAATTTGGATGCCCATTTCCTCAAGACTCTGTTCGTATCTGTCAAGCAAACTTTTCGGAAGTCTGAACTCCGGAATGCCGTATTGCATAACGCCGCCGATTTTGCTTTTCCATTCAAAAATCGTAACGCGATAGCCCTGCATTGCCAGTAAAACAGCCACGGTGATTCCTGCAGGTCCTGAGCCTATTACAGCAACGTGCTTGTCTTTTTTAATTTCGGGCTTGAAGCTCGGCATTCGGTCAAGATACATTTCTGAAATATAATTTTCAATGCTTGAAAAATGAACGGGGCTGTCTTTTTTTCCTCTTATACAGTGTCCTGCGCATTGCTGGGCGTGATTGCAGACTTCTGAACATACGGCGGACATCGGATTATTTTTGAAAAGAATTTCTCCGGCTTCCATTAATTTATGTTCTTTAAAAAGCTGAATAATCTGCGGTATCGGAGTATGAACAGGGCAGCCTTCCTGACATTGTGGCTTTTTGCAGTTGTAACAGCGTTCTGCTTCCGTAACTATATGCAACGGCATAAAAAAATCCTCCTGATGAAAGTTAAAAACATTGATTTTTTGCATTATATCATTGACCGAAAATTCCTCTTTTTCAAACTGAAAAGGCATAGTCAGATTTGCAGAATTTTTCGATTAAAGACAGATTTTTTCGCACCTCAACGAAAATGAATTGTAAACCTACCTGAGTTTACAATACAGATTTTTTCGCACCTCAACGAAAATGAATTGTAAACCTACCTGAGTTTACAATCGAATTTTTTCAAATTTTTTTCGATAACTCTACGATTTTTTTCTTTCACGATTCATCTTCGGAGCAGGGCAACAGAATTTTCCGAAAAAACGATGTAGTGTTGAAAAAATTTTTTCATAACTCGCAGGAGGACCTCCGTTTTTAAACGGAAGATAAATTGCATTTCGTGTATAATAACGCACAAGCAGAGGAAAATGACTGAAAAGGCATAGTCAGATTTGCAGAATTTTTCGATTAAAGACAGATTTTTTCGCACCTCAACGAAAATGAATTGTAAACCTACCTGAGTTTACAATCTGAGTTTACAATCAAATTTTTTCAAATTTTTTTCGATAACTTTACGATTTTTTTCTTTGGTAAGCTGTTGACCTGTTATTTCACCGATTCACGACTAATTCATAATTTCATATTAAAATATCTTCATATTGAAAAATTTTTATGGAGGTATTTTTTATGGCGTTAAGCAAAAAATTTTGGGCGTTTATTCTCGCGCTGGCTTTGATTTTTTCGATTTCAGGCAGTTCATTAGCAGCTGTATCGCCATTCGGAGGAAATAATCCAATCGTGCCGATAGTGAAAAATGCTTCGGTCGCAGTCGTTAATATTGATGTTGAAAAGACAGCACGGCGTTCTTTCTCGCCGTTCCCGTTTGACGATGACCCGATATTCAAAAGATTTTTCGGCGATTCCTTCAAGGAGTTCACTCGTTCCGTACCGATGAAAGGACGCGGCTCAGGCTTTATCGTTTCAAAAGAAGGTTTAATTTTAACAAACAATCACGTTGTTGACGGCGTTGACAAAATAACAGTTTCTGTGCTGCTCAAAGACGGAAACAAAAAAACTTATCCTGCTACAATAAAAGGCAATGATCCAGCCTACGATCTAGCTGTGATAAAAATCGAACCTGATGAAGATCTTCCCGTCCTTGAACTCGGAGACTCTGACGCTCTCGAAGTCGGCGAATGGGTCGTGGCTATCGGCAACCCTTACGGCTTTGAACATTCTGTAACGGCGGGCGTAATTTCGGCGAAAAACAGAAGCATTCACACTCAGGACGTGAATTTTGATGATTTTCTTCAGACTGACGCAGCTATAAACCCGGGCAACTCAGGCGGACCTTTATTAAATATGGAAGGCAAAGTCATCGGCATTAACACGGCTATCGTTCCATACGCACAGGGACTCGGATTTGCCATTCCCGTAAACAAAGCAAAAGAAATTATGAACGATTTAGTCTCGTTTGGACATGTCAAACGCGGCTGGCTCGGCGTATCTGTCCGCAACATCACTGAAGAAATGGCAAAAGCCTACAAAACCGAAAGCACAAATGGCGCAATGATCAATGATGTTTTCAAGGGCGATCCTGCGGACAAGGCAGGACTGAAACGCGGTGATGTCATTGTCGAACTCAACGGACAGAAAATAAAAGATTCAAATGATTTCGTTCAGAAAGTCAGAACTCTTGCACCCGGAACAATCGCAAAAATCGGCATCGTAAGAAAAGGCAAAAAAATGAATTTCAACGTAAAACTCACAGAACGCGCAAACTCCGCAGACGGTAGAACGCCGGCTGCAACAGAATCAAAAAATTCAACAGCAGGCAGCGATGTTCTTAAAGATTTCGGCATCAGCAAAGTTGAAACTCTCAACGATTCTCTGAGACGTGCATACAGAATCGAGTCTAACAGCGAAGGACTTGTTATAACGGAACTTGACAGAAATTCAAAAGCGAGTTCTGACGGAGAAATCCGTGAAGGAGATTTATTGATCGAAGTCAACGGTCAGGAAGTCAAAACCCCTGAAGATCTTAAAAAAGCCGTCGGCAGTGATGATTCAATCGTTCTTATGATTGAGCGCGAAGGTTCGACATATTTCATAATGGCTGGCAAAAATTAAAGGACATTAAAAAGCTGTTTTTCAAGGTAACGAAAAGACCTTAAAGAACAGCTTTCATTTCTTCAATGCTCAGATTAAGCTCAGGGTGATGCCATTCGGGCGGCGTTATTTCTCCTAAAGGTTCGAGAACAAACATTCTATCCTGAAGATTTACATGAGGAATGTTCAGCTCTGGCGATTTGTAAATCATGTCATCAATCAGCAGAATATCAATGTCAATTTTTCTTGCCCCCCACCGTACAGAGGCAACACGACCGAGTTCAATTTCAAAATTTTTTATGATTCTCAAAATTTCGAGCGGCGCAATAAATTTTTCACGCTCAACTTTCACGCAGGCATTCAAAAAATCCGGCTGTTCAACTCCGCCCCAAGGTTTTGTTTCATAAATTCTGCTGACGTCCGTAACATTGCCGACCGTTTTTAATTTCTCAACAGC